>JAHJSJ010000229.1 GCA_018830415.1 Alphaproteobacteria bacterium
AGCGCCCCACCGCAGTGTCCAGATCAACCGCCTGATCGATCCAGACCATGCCCATATTATACATCTGATCGTAGCCCAGTCCCAGCACAACCATCATCGACAGCATCGCCATGATCGCTGCGATGCTACGCCATTCCTGCATCGTCAGCGGAGCTTCCTGCGACCGGTCGCGCCGGACAGGCGGTTCTTCGGGAAAATAGCGCAGGCCCTTCAGATATACGCCCAGCGCTACCAGCATCAGCAGGCCTGCCACACCAAATCCATAATGCCAACCATAGGCCTGCGCCAGCAAACCGCACGCCAATGGGCCAAATATCGCGCCGATATTGATGGCCATGCTGAAGGCGGCAAAGGCGGTAGTCCTGCGCGCATCCTGCGCCGCGTAAAGCTGGCCGACCTGTGCTGCGATATTGCCCTTGAGCGCGCCCGAACCCAGGATCAGCAGCAACAGCGCCAGCAGAAAGCTCTGATCGAACACCATCGCCGCGTGACCGGCGGTCATCAGCACGACACCGATGACCACGGTTTTTTTCGAGCCAAGCCAGCGATCCGCCACCCACCCGCCGATCAGCGGGGTGAAATAGACCAGTCCGGCATAAAAGCCGAAGGTCTGCCCGGCCAAGGCCTGCGCCGAAAGCGGCCCCAGCATTGCCTCAATCGCGCTGCGATAGGCCGCCATCCCTGACACATTCTCGATCTGCCCTGGCACGAACAGCGACTGCACCATGTACAGCACCAGCAGCGACTGCATCCCGTAGAACGAAAACCGCTCCCACGCCTCGGTAAATGCCAGATAGGCCAGTCCGCGCGGATGGCCGAGGAAGGTGGCGTCAGTGCCTTGTGATCTGATTGAAAGGGATGCCATGTTCGCTAATTCCCGGACTTTCGGCGGCGGTGCAGCAGGATGCCGACCGGAATGCAGGTGGCGATCAGCACGGCCATATAGGCCCCGCTCACCGGATCGGCTGCGATGAAAGCGATCAGCAATGATCCGTCGATCAGCAGCAGCAATGCTGGCAGAAATGGATAGCCGATGGCGCGAAACGGGCGCGGCAAGTCTGGCTGTTTCCAGCGCAGGCCGAACAAGGATGCGTCGTAAAGAATGAAGGAGAAGATGATCAGTGCGCCCATCAGCCGGAATACAAATTCAAACCCGCCGGAGAAGATCAGCAGCACCGACAATGCCAAGGTCATCGCAAACGCGATATCGGGCGTGCCGCCCGCATTGACCCGCATTGTTGATCGCAGGAACAGGCCATCGCGCGCCATTCCGTATAAAACGCGCGGGCCGCCCATTATGTTGGCATTCAGAGACGTTGACGCCATGACGATGGCCAGCACAGCCACTGCAATGGCACCGGCAGGGCCAAATATATTCGCCAGCACCAACGCAACGGGGAGATCGGACGTGCGGATTGCATCGAGGTCGAGCGCCTTCATGATGCCCAGATTGAACAGCACATAAACCGCGCTGATGGCGAGGATCGATAGCGCCAGCGCACGCGGAATATTGGTCAGCGCATTTTCGTCTTCTTCGACAAAATTGATCGCGCTGTCCCACCCGGCGTAGGCACCGTAGATCATCTGATAGGCGGCGATCACAGCGAAAGCGCCAAGGGCAGCTGTACCGCCATGCGTCCCGGCACTTGAGAAACCGGGCCAGAAACCGGGCCAGAAGCCGGGGCTGGGCGGCTCGGCAAAAAACGCGATGGCGATCACGATGACGAGCAGCGCGAATTTGATGGCGCTGCCAGCGGTTTGCAGCGCCGCCCCTTCGCGCACGCCGAGCCAGTTGAAACCAAAGAGGATCACGATAAGACTTGTCGCGATACCAATGCTGTGGTCGGCCAACGGAGGGAAGATGACGGCCGAAAAGTCGGCGCAGACAATCGCGAGAGATGCGCCTGCTGCCACATAGGCAAGATAGCTCGCCCAGCCGGACAGCAACCCCATTGAATCGCCAAACGCCGCACGAACCGGCACAAAAATGCCCCCGGCCTTTGGGATGCTGGTGACAAGTTCGGACGCCACATTGGCTGCCAGCATCACATGGACGCCGCCGAGCGCCCATAACAGGATGACAAGCCAGGCGAACGGCACCTCGTCGATGACCGAGCCGCTGGTGCGCATCAGACCTGCACCGATCACCGCACCCAGTCCGACCGCCGCTGCAAAGGCGAAACCCAATCGCTTTTGCAAGCCGCGCGGCTGGCTGGAAAGAAGGCCATCCGCCTTGGCTACAGCTCCGCCCATTGTCATGCCGCCGCATCCATCAGGACAATGTCCCCGCGATACGCGGTGGGCGCGTTCATGCTTGCTGTCGGCGCGAGTGCCATCGTTTTTCCTTTGGGTTTTGGAGTGATGAAGCCCCGGGAAATCGCCATTCGACCATTGCGTGCAGCGCAGGCCGTGTTTCGCAGATGCTTGGTCGTTTGGCGGCGGCGCGGGCGGGTGATTGCCATGCCGGTAACATTCCGGCAGCGGCGCAGCGGTTGAATAAACAGCCCGGCGGATGACATTCGCAGTTCCACCCGCCGGGCCATTGCCTGATCATAATCGCCCGCACGCGCCAGAATTACAGGCGCAGCGCACACTACGGTCAGGGTTTTCTCGGTTCTAGCGCTTGGTCCACTCCTGCAGCATCATCGAGCCGCGAACGGTGCGGAATTCTGCACGATTGCCGTTTTCCGCTTCCAGCTGCGCGTCAGACTTTTTTGCCCAGGCGCGGTAGGCCGCGCCGCGCCGTTCACCTTCAGCGGCATCGGGAACGGAGGGGTAAGTGACCACCAGATATAGATCAGGCTCACCATCGCGCCTGTTCACATTCGCATAAATCCTGTAATCCGTGATCCAGCCTTGCGACTTGGCAAATTCCTGATTTTTTGCCCATTGGTCAGCAAGGTAGGTGGCATAGGCCAGGCCGCCGCCGTCTTTGATGGTGATGCCGGTAATGTCAGAATACTCCCCGCCGACCAGCGGGAATTCCTGCGCCGCAACGGCGGTTGGCAGCGCCATCGGCGCGGCGATCAGGGCGACACTGGCCGCCATCACCATGGTTTTGATCAATTTCATTGCTTCTCTCCTGTGTGGTGCCCTCGGGACTGAGGGCGGCTCGTAAAAACTTGTGGGATCCTGCTAGGCAGGGCGGGGCTTGCGCTGTGCAGCGGCGCGGGGGCGTGATGATCCCGGCTTGAACGAAGTAATCATGGACGCCCCCCAGCCACACACACAGCTTCCCCGCAGGCGGCAACGCGGTTTCCCGGGCCGATCCAAAGGTCTGAGCTGTTTGCGATTTCCCCGCGCTGTTAATGCGCCAAAGGGGGATTTGGCGTCAACGCCGCTACCGTCAATAAAACGTCAATAATGGCCTATCTGGCGCTGGCTGGGTTGGGGAAGGGGCCGGATCAGGTCTGTCCAGCCATCTTTGTGCCGGCCGATGCGTTGGGCAAAGCCCAGAAAATCGGGATGGATGCGAGTCTGCCTGATCGGTTCGATGACGGCCCTCAGCGACATCAGACCGACCATGTTGGGTTGCGCAACAAGCGCCATTGGCACCGTTAGAGAAGTGGGCCGCGCTGCCCGATCATGCGATCTTGTAAGCGGCGCGGCCCCGACCAGCAGTTGGGGTTGGGGGGGGGGGGAGCTGCTGGTTCAATGGGTCATTCGCGATAAACCCGCAAACGGTTACAACCTTACTTTCCACGCCCGCTTGTTTCCCGATGTCTTGCGTGTAACCCGCAGGGGGATCGCGCCGAACGGGGTCGGGTGCGGCAACCATGCTGTGCTGGCATGCTGGTGCTGAAAACGAAAAGGGCCAATCATGAAGCTGTTGCAATATGCCTTGACGCGGCCTGTGATCACCAATGCGTTGAAGGTGGCGCTGGTTGTGGGGCTCTGCCTCAATGCCATCAATCAGGGGTCGCAGCTTTGGCATGGTGTGGGGATTGACTGGCCCAGAGTCGGGCTGAACTTTCTCGTCCCCTATCTCGTGGCAAGTTACAGCGCGGCCCGGATGTTCATGAAATCGGGCCCTGATTAGATCGCCGATCCGTCTGCGCAATTGTAACCTTTGGCGCCGCGCGGCCGAAAGGAAAGGCAGCATGCCTGCAACAGGCAACCTGCAATCCCATAGCCATTCGACCTGAAAGGACGCCGCTGATGTTTGTTCGAGCCATAAGCACCTTTTTAGCTTTTCTTGCTGTTGCCTTCACGGCACCGGCAATCGCGGCCCCGGCATGGCAGGATTATACCCCGGCCGCATTTGCCCGCGCGCAAGATGCCGGCAAAACCATTGTCGTTGATGTTCATGCCGTGTGGTGCCCAACCTGCAAGGCGCAGGCACCGACCTTGGATGCCTTGCGCCAGGAACCCCGGCTGAAGGACGCGGTGTTCTTCAAGGTCGATTTCGACAAGGAAAAGGCGTTTCTGCGTCAGCACCGCATTCCGCGCCAATCGACCGTGCTGGTGTTCCGCGGCAAGCAAGAATCGATGCGCTCGATCGCTGAAAGCCGGCCAAAACAACTGCGCCAAGCGGTGATGGCGGGGATCTAGATTCTGACCCTACGGCGCTTGCTCCATTTGAATGGGAACTGATGTTCAGCGAACTTGCACTTGCGTTCGTTGCCGGTCTGGTAACGATCCTCAACCCTTGCGTCCTGCCCTTGATCCCGATCCTGGTCGGATCGGCGCTGGGCAAGCACCGCATGGGACCGGTGGCCTTGGCAAGCGGGCTGGCGCTTTCGTTTTCGACATTTGGCTTCGTGATCGTCGCTTTCGGATTTCAGTTGGGCATTCCCGAACAAGGCATCCGGATGTTCGCCGGAGGCTTGCTCGCTGCGGCGGGGGTTATCCTGCTGGTTCCTGCCTTGCAGACCCAGCTGACGATGCTGTTTGCGCCCCTCACCAACCGCGCCCAAGGCGCGCTGGAACGCACCAGCGGCGATGGGCTGGGCGGCCAATTCGCAATCGGGGCGTTGCTCGGCCTTGTCTGGGCACCCTGCGTTGGCCCGACGCTGGGCGCTGCCATCGCTGCGGCCAGTCAGGGTGAAGACCTGGCATCGGCATTTGTGACATTCCTGGTGTTTGCCATCGGCGTCGCGCTGTCGGTGACGGGCTTTGCCTATGGGTCGCGGCGCGCCATCGGCAAACGGGCCGGAACGCTGCAAAAGCTGGCGCGTTATGCCAAGCCGGTATTCGGCGCGATGTTGGTGCTGGTTGGGGCCATGGTGCTGACAGGCGCGGACAAGCTGATTGAAGCGGCGCTGGTGAACATCATGCCTGACTGGCTGATCATCTTCACGACACGCTTTTGACCGGCGCGCTTTCGATCAGATCGGCAGGATCGCTCCAGCTAATGGCCCGGTGATCGAAACCTGCACGAAGCGTCGGCTTGATTACCTCAAAATAGGGTGAGACATCGAAATCGCGCGGGGTGAACAGGCTGTGGTGGCGAATATGCATGATGTCACGCACGCAGTCATCGCAGTCGGGATCCGTGCTGATTTCCCGCGTGATTTCGGGCAGGATCGGGTAACGGATTGACTGGAACGCCTGGGCGATCAGCGTCGAACAGATCGCCTTGGTTGGCTCCCCGCTGCCCAGCGAAATCATCCGCCGCCGCCAACTGGTGGGCACTGGCGGGGTGGGGATAAGGTAGCGCGCCAGGTCGATGACATTGTCGAGATCATATTCGTCGCCAATATGGCTTTTGGCAAAGGCGATGACCTGCGCCACCTCGTCATCGCTCAACCCCGAGGGCCGACAGATTCTGGTGTGATTTTCAGCAAACTGGCCAAGCGAAACCTGCCGAACGCCCTCCACGACATCGGCTTCGACGAACAGCGGTAACGCGCCGGTTTCGCGGTCCTGCCCGGCCACGCACAAGGCGGCGTGTGACCAGGTTGATTGCGTCAGATATTTGATCGCGGTGCTGACCCGCTGGCGCCCGTCAACCAGCAGGACATCACCGGGCCGCAGGCAATTGGCGAGCGCATCGGGTTCGGTTGGCAGTGCAGCATAGGGAGAGCGCGAGGGGCCGGTGAGGAAGCCTG
>JAHJSJ010000021.1 GCA_018830415.1 Alphaproteobacteria bacterium
AGGCGGATCGCCTGATACACCAGATCGCGCACCGCGCGCCGGTCTTTCGATCCGGCATAACGGCGGGCGCGGAAATATTCGGCGATAATGCGGTCAGCCGGCGCGCCCTTGCTGCGCGCAGCGGTGATAACCGTATCGAGCAGATCGATGGCTGCCTGCACCCTTGCGGCGGGGGTCATAACGGATGTGAGTCCCCGCGTAGGCGGGGATCTATCGCAATATCGCACTTAGCCGACGGAGGTCCCCGCCTGCGCGGGGACTCGCCGCATGGCTGCGAAAGATTAACGTGTGGGATAATTGGGTGCCTCTCGGGTAATGGCGACATCGTGCACATGGCTTTCAGACAGCCCGGCATTGGTGATCCGCACGAACTGTGCGCGCTTCTGCAAATCGGCAATGGTGGCAGAGCCGGTATAGCCCATCGCAGCCTTGATCCCGCCCACAAGCTGATGGACGACATTGGCCGCCGGGCCTTTGAACGGCACCTGCCCTTCGATCCCTTCGGGAACCAGCTTCAACGCCGAAACGTCCTGCTGGAAATAGCGGTCAGCACTGCCGCGCGCCATCGCGCCAACGCTGCCCATGCCGCGGTAGCTTTTGTAACTGCGGCCCTGAAACAGGAACGTCTCGCCCGGGCTTTCAGCGGTGCCGGCCAGCATCGATCCGATCATCACGCTGGATGCGCCCGCCGCCAGCGCCTTGGCCGCATCGCCGCTGGTGCGCAGGCCGCCATCGGCGATCACCGGCACGCCGGACTTGGCCGCTTCGGCGGCGCTTTCCAGAATCGCGGTGAGTTGCGGCACACCCACCCCCGCCACCACGCGGGTGGTGCAGATCGATCCCGGCCCGATCCCGACCTTGACCGCGTCCGCCCCGGCATCGACCAGCGACCGCGTGGCTTCGGCGGTGGCGACGTTGCCCGCGATTACCTGCACCGCGTTCGACAATTTCTTGACCCGTTCAACCGCGCGGGCGACTTCGATATTGTGGCCGTGGGCGGTGTCGATCACGATCACGTCAACCTCGGCATCGACCAGCGCTTCGGTGCGGGCGAACCCGGCATCGCCCACCGTGGTCGCCGCCGCCACGCGCAGACGCCCGGCGGCGTCCTTGGTCGCGTTGGGGTAATTCACCGCCTTTTCGATATCCTTGACCGTGATGAGGCCGATGCAACGGAACGCATCATCCACCACCAGCAGCTTTTCAATCCGCCGCGCGTGGAGCAACCGGCGCGCTTCTTCCTGCCCGGTGCCGAGCGGCACGGTGGCGAGGTTTTCGGTGGTCATCAGCTCGCGCACCGGCTGCAACGGGTTTTCGGCAAAGCGCACATCGCGGTTGGTCAGGATGCCGACCAGCTTGCCATCGCGGTCGGTAACCGGAATGCCGCTGATGCGGTGCTGCGCCATCAGTGCCTGCGCATCGCCCAGCGTTGCGTCCGGGCCGATGGTGATCGGATTGACCACCATCCCGCTTTCATACCGTTTGACCGCGCGCACTGCGGCGCATTGATCGGGCACTTCGAGATTGCGGTGCAGCACGCCGATGCCGCCCAATTGCGCCATTGCAATCGCCATGTCCGCCTCGGTCACGGTGTCCATCGCCGATGACAGCACCGGGATGTTGATCGCGATGTCGCGCGTCAGCCGGGTCGAGGTATCGGCCATGCTGGGCAAGATGCTGCTCTGCGCCGGGCGGAGCAGCACGTCATCAAAGGTCAGGCCGAGCGGGATATCCATATGCGCCACTTTCTTCAGGATCGCAGGGGTCAGCGGGAGAGGGGGAATCGTGGCGGCTCATGTAACCGCACTTGGCACAATAGGCTAGGGCTGGTCATCTGCCACTGGCTGATAGCGCGCCGGGTCGGCCAGCAGGCGGATCAACCCTTCGTGCAGCAACAGGTCATCAATCGCCCCGCCCAGCTCGATTTCCGCCGTATCATCCGACGGGCGATGGTATCGGCTGTCAAGGAACGGGCGCAGGATCGCGCGGCTGCCATAACTGCTCGACAGCAGCACCGCCGGCACGCCGTTTTGCTGCAACGCCCAGCCATCGTGGCGCTGAATAAAGCTGTCAGCCAAGTCCTGTTCGCCAAGTTCGCGCCCACTGCGGGCGAGATAATCGAGGATCACCCCGTCGAGCGGCGTCTGCCCGCGCCCGATATAGCCGACTGGGCTGGCCTCCGGCGCGATTGCGACCATATCGAAATTGAACGCGGCGATGATAGTGCCGAGCGGCAACGGCGCGGCCTTGGCAAATGCCCGCGCGCCCAGCAGGCCGCCTTCTTCGGCGGTGGTCGCCAACACGTAAATATCGCGGCCCAGCAGCCCGCCAGCCTTCAACCGCCGCGCCAGTTCGAGCATTGCGGCAAGCCCGCTGGCATTATCCGCCGCGCCATTGCAGATATGGTCAATCTCTTCGGGTGGTCGGCATTCGCCCAGATGATCCCAATGCGCCAGCAGCAGAATCGCGCCTGCCCCCGGCGCGCTACCCGGAATCCTGCCCACCAGATTGCTGGAGGTGAATTCGCGGCGATCTGCACTCGCCTGCAACGTGATTGCCAGGTTGATCTCCAGCGGGGCGAAATCCGGCGCTTGGGCATCCGCCTTGTAGCTCTCCCAGCGATGTGCCCCTACCGCCTCTGCCAGCGCGGCATCGGTGACATAGGCTGACAATGTGTCCTGATCCTCGCTGGCGAGTTGCAGCCTTTCGCGCGTTCCGGCCATGCGCACGCGGGTGAGCGCACCGGCATCGGGCAGCACGGTGACGACCGCGGTCGCCCGCTGCGCGAACAATGCCGCGCGCCGTGCGGCATCGCGGCCCGGATCGGCGAGCATGACCGCCACCGCGCCCGCCATCGCATCGCCCAGCACTGATCCATCACCGTAACCGACAAACACCACCGGCACACCCGTGCCCGGCCCGCTGGCAGCAAGCGCGCGTCGGCGCGGCGTGAACACGGCGGCGTCCGTTTCCGGCACCGTTACGCTGCTGCGCCCCTGCGTCAGGGTCAGGCTGCCGGTTAGCGGGCGGGTGGACACCAGATCGACCGGCATCCGCCAATACGAACCCGGATCATTAGTGCCAGATACCAGCCCCACTTCACCCATGCGTCGTTCAAGAAAAGCGAGCGTCTTGTCCTCACCCGCTGTGCCCGGCTTGCGCCCACCAAAATCATCGCTCGCCAGCACGGCGATATCAGCCATCAACCGCTGTTCGATTGCGGCGCGTTCGGCCAGCGGAGCACTGGTAATCGGCGCACGCGCGCAGGCGGCCAGCGTCAGGCTGACCAGAACCGCCAGAAAAAGCCGGGCGGGCGCGCCAATCATCCGGCGGTCCACCCCCCGTCGATGCTGTAATTGGCACCGGTAATGTTGCGCGCTTCGTCGCGGCACAGGAACAGCGCCAGCGCGGCGACATCTTCGGGCTGGACGAAGCTTTTTGTCGGCTGCTTCGCCAGCAAGACATCATTGATCACCTGATCGCGGGTCAACCCGCGCGCGGCCATTGTGTCGGGGATCTGGCCTTCGACCAGCGGCGTCCAGACATAGCCGGGGCTGATGCAATTGGCGGTGATGCCGTGCGTGGCAAGTTCCAGCGCGATGCTTTTGGTAAAGCCCGCCATCGCGTGTTTCGCCGCGACATAGGCGCTTTTGAACGGCGACGCGGTGAGCGAATGCGCGCTGGCGGTGGCGATGATCCGGCCCCAGCCTTTCGCCTTCATCCCCGACACGGCAAGCCTCGTGGTGTGGAACGCTGCCGACAGATTGAGCGCCAGAATCGCATCCCATTTTTCCGGCGG
>JAHJSJ010000230.1 GCA_018830415.1 Alphaproteobacteria bacterium
AATCTGGACGCCCCCTTCGCTGTTTCCACTGGCCCGAGCAGCAATAACCGCCCCCACCATTGTCGTCATGATCTGGGCAGCCCGTTCGCGACGATGTTTTTCATCACCTTCCAGTCGCTTGGCGATCCAATCGGTTATGCCTAGAAAGCCATCCATAAACACGGTTTGAGTTTCCTCACTGGCGCGCACCATCTCGCCAGCAAAGGCGGCGGTCGGGCAACCCATGCCCGGTTGGGCGACATGCATTTCGCTCAAATATTGTTCCGTACATGTGATGAGCTGCTCCATCGGAGTCCCACGCCAGCCGTTTCGCATTTCTTCTATGCTTGCAAAGGCTGCGGCAATGGCTTCGCGGACGAAGGCGTCTTTTGAGGCAAAGTGCCGATAGAAACCACCATGTGTGAGACCTGCGGCCTGCATAAGATCAGCCACGCTCAACCCCTCAATTCCGCGTTCGCGCAATAGACGGGCACCAGCTGTCACGATCTCTTGGTGGTGTTGCGCCATCGCTTCACGGGACATGCGCATATTCTCTCGGCCTCCGGTATCGCTCCACTCAAAGGAGCTTGACTCTTTGGATGTTTAATATCATCCAATCATATGGATTGCAATCATCATCCAAAAGGACGCCCGATGGCTAGCTTTGAATTCGCTCGAACTTGCTCGCCTAACGAGGTGTTAGGGCGATGATCGCCGCCAGTCAGGCGAGCCTTTCCGTTACGGCGGGTATCCCGGCGCTGGCCGCGATAATGGTTCTGTTCGTGATATGCCTCGTTGCGCGTGCAAACCCTTTGCGAGCCGTCGTTGTCGGGATTGTAATCGCTTGCATCATGGCGCTGGAATTTGTCCTCGCAGGTTCGGGAATTCTAGCGGGGAGTACCGCGCCACCTCCGCCGCTTCTGCTTATGATGGTGCCGCTCACGATCACGACCGTGACTTTTGCCCGCTCACAGCTGGCTGGTGCGATTGTCGACAACACGCCCTTTGCGCTGCTGATTGGCGCACAGGCGTTCCGCCTGCCGCTTGAGCTGTTGATGCACCAAGCTGCAGCTGACCGGATCATGCCACCGCAAATGACCTATACAGGAGTCAATTTCGACATTGTGACCGGCATCACCGCAGCCATCGTAGCACTCTTGCTCATGACTGGCCATGCACCGCGCTGGCTCCTGATTGGCTGGAGCCTGCTTGGTTCTCTACTGCTTCTCGCTGTCGTCATCATTGCAGGCACTTCAATGCCCGCCATTCATGCCTTTGGTCCAACGAACCACAATGATTGGGTCAACCACATACCCTTTGTCTGGTTACCCGGCGTCCTCGTGCAGATTGCTCTTTTCCTGCATATTCTGACCTGGCGAAAGCTCGCGCGCACCGCAATCGAGAAAGTCTGATGTCGTTCATTCAGACCATGACGGGCGGTAGTGTTCGTTACCTCGAACCGGTCAAGCGCACGCAAGCGAAAGGCCTGCTGGCGCAGACCTATGAGGCGATCGAGCGGGAATTTGCGCTTGTCCCACCGCTGACGATTCAATCGGCCTGTCCGGAAGTGCTGGCAGGCCTGTGGATCGCCTTCCGCGAGGTTTTTGTCGTCGATCCCGATCACCGGACCGAGCGGGAAATCGTGTCGGCAGGTATCTCCCAGGTCAATGAATGCCCCTATTGTGTCGAAGTTCACAGTGCGATGCTCGATGCAACGGGCGATCACGGGCTTGCCATGGCCATCAGGAGTGATGGACGCGAGGCCGATGAAAACGCCGTTCTGCAATGGGCCAAGGCGACGCTCACGCCCGGAGATGCGCGCCTTGCCAATCCCCCGTTTCCGCTGCGGCTTGCTCCGCAGATGCTCGGGACGGCACTCCTGTTCCACTATGTCAACCGCATGGTCAGTGTCTTTCTGGACGAAAGTCCGTCCCCGATGCGCTTTACATCACGGATCGGCCGAAACCTGTTCGGGCGAGTGTTTGGCGGAACCTTGGGACGGAGGCTGGTTACGGTCCGGGCCGAGGCCGGGCGCTCACTTGGCTTGCTTGACCGCGCGCCCTTGCCTGACGCGTTCAACTGGGCGCGGCCGGACCCGATCATTGCCTCCGCGCTCGCCCGGTTCAACGCCGCTGTCGAGACGGCCGGCGGGCAATATTTGCCGATTGACGTTCGCTGCGCCGTTACCGAATTTCTAGATGACTGGCACGGCGAAACCATGCCCTTGTCCAATCACTGGATGGACAATGCTTTGTCCGGAATAGTCGTCGAATCAGACCGGATCGCCGCCAGACTGGCACTGCTGACAGCCGTCACACCTTACCGGGTCGAACGCCGTCTGATCGAAGATTTCCAGGCTCACTTTCCCGGTGATGCGGCGATTGTCGCTGCGACCGCCTGGGCCAGTCTGGCTGCAACCAAACGCATAGCGAGCTGGATTGCGCCTTGAGTTTGCGAGGACACACGTGCCGAGGTGCCAAGCCAACCAAGATGAAAAAGCCTTGATCGAAGCGTCTCCGATCCTCTTCAAGCTGACGTTTGCGTCGTCGTTGCAGACACTGGCCTCACGCGTGTTCTCCGCCAACGATCAACGGGGCGACAACGGTCCCTGACAGGGAAGGTGCTCAGGCTCCTACTGGGCTTCAGATTTGCGCGCCCGATAGTTCGCAACCTTGTCGCGATTGCCACAGATCGACATGGTACACCAACGCCGCCGGTTGTTCTTGCCGCGATCATAGAACACCATCGCACAGGTTGGCCCGTCGCAGGTTTTGAGCCGATCAGGTTCGTGGTCATCGAGGAAATTGGCAAGGTCGCTAGCCAGCCGGGTCGCAACTTCAGGCCCGTCTATCTGATCGCAAAAATCTAACTCCGCCGCGCCGTTGGCAAGCCGAAGGCGCTCTCGGATTGTCCGATTATTGAGTAGCTCGTTGAGTTGGCCGATCTGATCGGCGCTCAGAGTATCCCCGGCGGTCAGTGTGGCGAATACCGCGCGCGCCAGACCACGCAGGCGAATCGCTGCTTCACGTTCGAAGTCCAATTTCCGCGACTCGACCGCGAATCCCGCGGCCTCGCTCCATCGCGCAAAGTTCGCATCATCCGCCAAAAAGTCGAACGCATTGCCATCAAGAGAGAAGCTGCTGTTGGCCAGATCAAGCCACGGCGCGCCGCCCAGAAAAGGCATTCCATCTCTGAAATCCTGCTGCTTTTCAATGTCTGTCGGCACGTCAATTTCCTTGAGAATGAAGAATATCTGTAACTGATAAAAATGCGATTGACAAGTGTCTGAGGTTCAGACACCATTATAAGCTCATATTAACGGTTACAGAAGGTGCCTCATGATCCTACCCCGTCGCTCTCTCCTCATGCTCTCGGTCACAGCATCCGCGTTGGCTGCATCGTTCGTCATTTCACCCAGTTCGGCCATCGCTGCCCCGACTCACGCAAAGGAAAAAATCGCAATGAACTCTCATCCTGTCGCCCATCGCTATGCCACGGTAAACAGCCACAAGATCTTCTACCGCGAAGCGGGCAATCCGGCGCTGCCGACGATCATCTTGTTGCACGGCTTTCCGTCGAGCTCGTTCATGTACCGCGATCTGATCCCGGCTCTGGCCGACAAGTTCCACGTCATTGCGCCGGATTACATCGGCTTTGGCCAGTCCGACGCGCCGCCTGCTAGCGAATTTGCCTATACCTTTGACAGTCTGACCGACCATGTGACCGGTTTGATCGACCAGCTCGGCCTCAAATCCTATGTCCTCTATATGCAGGATTACGGCGGCCCGGTTGGCTTGCGCATCTTCACCCAGCGCCCCGACGCTGTGAAGGGCCTCATCGTCCAGAACGCCAATGCCTATCTCGAGGGCGTTGGCGATATGCCCAAAGCCATTTTCCTGCCGCTGTGGGAGAAGCGCGGGCCAGAGACTGAAGCGGCTGCGCTCAGCTTCCTCGCCGCCGGGACCACCCAGTTCCAATATATGGTGGGCGCAAAGAACCCAGAGGCGATCAGCCCTGATAACTGGACCTACGACCAGGCGCTGCTCGATCGGCCGGGCACTGATGCGTATCAGCTCGACCTGCTTGAAAATTACAAGACCAACGTCGGTCTCTACGACAGCTGGCATGCTGCTTTCCGCGAGCACAAGCCCAAAACCCTGATCATCTGGGGCAAGAACGATCCGTTATTCATTCCCGCCGGTGCCGAGGCCTTCAAGCGTGATTTGCCGCAAGCGAAGCTGGTCTGGCTCGATGCCGGCCACTTTGTGCTCGACGAAAACACCCCCCAGGTTGCCACCGAAATCAAGGCGATGTTCGCAGCAAAGTGACCGATCCGATGAAATTCCCCAACCCGTTCAGAAGGAAGAACCCTATGACCAAAGTGCTCTATATCAAAGCCTCGCCGCGCGGCGCCGAATCCAAATCCGCTGCCGTGGCCGATGCCTGGCTTAAAGCCTTCACCGCCAAAAACCCCGATGCCGAGATCGACCTGCTTGATCTGGCGATGGAAAAGCTGCCTGAGTTCGATGGTAACAAGGCCGCCGCCAAGATGGCGATCATCACCGGTCAGGATCATGACGGCGCGCAGAAAACCGCGTGGGACGAGATTACTGCGATTGCCGGACGCTTCGCCTCAGCCGACATCTACCTGATCGCCGTGCCGATGTGGAATGGCGGTATCCCCTATAAGCTCAAGCAGTTCATCGACATCATCCATCAGCCAGGCCTGACCTTTGGCCTCGATCCTGAGAAGGGCTATTCTGGCCTATTGACCGGCAAAAAGGCCGTGCTGGTGCTGACCAGCGGTGCCTATGGCCCAGCGATGCCTTCGCCCGCCTTCGGCACCGACCACCACTCGACCTATCTCAAGGCCTGGCTCAATCAGGCCGGAGTAGAGGACATCGCCGAAGTGCGCTTTCAGCCCACACTACTGACCGCAGATCCCGATGGCGACTTCGCCTCAGCGCAAGCAGCCGCGCGAGCTGCTGCCTGAGCCCCGGTGGCCGGAGCAGCCCGCCCCCCTCGCTGCTCCGGCCACCAAATACGCACATTATTGCTCAGGCATGGTAAGCGCTCGGAATGGTCGATCCACGCAGTCTGCCTTGACTAAACCCTTAGCTCCCATTCACTAGCGCCAGCGCGGATGACCGCGCGGATGCCGCAATCTGATCAGCGGTGGCTGGATCGTCCACCGACCGCGCCAGCGTGACCGCTCCGGTCAGGATCGCGATGAGTGCCCATGCTTTGGCGCTGCGCTGCGCATCATCGCCCGTCAGACCCTGCGCGATCGCAGCAGCGAGCGATTTGACTTTGCTTTCAAACAGCGCCTTTAGCGCAGGATCGGCGCGCTGGACATCGGGGGTCAGGCTTTGCAAGGCACAGCTTGCGCCCAGTTCGCAGGTGCGTTTCTCACCCAGATAGAAATCGACCAGCGCTTCGGCCCACGCCGCCCCATGCTGCTCCTGCATGCCGAGCACAGCTGCGCGCAACTCTTCAAGCCCGGCCAGCAGCGCTTCCTCAAAGGCTGCGTCCTTCGATTTGAAGTGACCATAGAAGGCCCCAGAAGTCACACCCGCTTCCTTCGCCAGCCCGTCGACGCCGATCCCGCCATAGCCGCGCCGCCGAAATCCGCGGCCAGCAGCTTCGATCAGGCGTGCGCGCGCTTCCAGTTTGTGGTCCGGTTGATATCGCATTTTCACTCCATTGTATCACGAACGTTATTTTATGATTGACGAAATAACGATCGCTATCTAATAAATGAATAACGGTCGTTATATAACGAGTCGCGGCGGGAGGCAACGCCGATCTTGCCTCACGAAAACAAAGGAAACTCGAATGCCCATCAGCATTACCCTGACCGAAGGTGTCATCCCGGCCGACAAGGTTGGCGACGCCGTTCAGCAAATCACCGACTCGTTCCTGCGCCACCATGGTCTGGGCGGCAATGCAGTGATGACGCCCAATGTCACCACGCATCTCAACGTCCTGCCCCAGGGTCATACTTTCGCAGGCGGCAAGCCGGTCGACGGGGCCTGGGTCGAAACCAAGACCCCGTCCTTCGCGCTCGCCGATCACGCGATCCAGACCGCCTTCTTCGGCGAAGCAACCCAGATCCTGCATGACCTGTCGGGCGGTTCGCTGGCCAAGGACCGCATCTGGTCGAACGGCGTCCACGCGGTCGATGGCACCTGGAACATCGATGGTCGCGCGCTGACCAACGAAGAAATCGGCGCAGCTGTCGCTGCCGCTTGAGCCCCCCCCAAAGTAAGGATTGATCCATGAAAACTAATCTCCCCATCCTGGCGGCAGTCGCGCTTAGCCTCGTTTCTGCAAATGCCGCCAGCGCGGCTGAGACCGGCAAGAGCTGCATGCCAATCGGCGGCGTCGCAATTCCGAACTTCTTCGGCGAAGGCGAAGGCAAACCGATCATCATCTCCGCATCGCTGAGCGGCAGTGTGCAGAACGCGGCCGGCAAGATTTTAGCAACCCGCCAGACCCCGACCGGCCTTGAAATGGACATGGAGCACTATTTCGGGCGCGACGATGGCGGCGCGATCCAGACCAAGGACCTGGGCGTGCTGACGGCAGTTCCAGGCAAGCCGGGACGCTACATGCTGGAGATCACCTACCACATCCAGCAGCCGATCTCGCGCGGGACGCTCAAGGGTTATGGCGGCACCTTCAACAGTTATGGGCTGGTCGATCTGCGCGATCCGAACGCCATGGTCGGGCTGGTCCGCTACACCGGCGAAATCTGCAAATAGGCAGGCCCAAGCCCCCCGTCGGGGCCTGCCCGCTGCCCCTGCAATAGCCCGGCAGGCAGCAGCCGGAGCGGCGGGCCGGGTCGCCTTTGACCCGCCGCTCCCCCCTTTTCAATTGCATCCCAAGGAGATGAACATGTCGGACAACAATCCACCTGCCAAATTGAAAGTGGCAATGCTGGTTTACCCAAGGCTCACATTGCTCGACCTTGCCGGGCCGCAGTCCCTTTGGGCCATGCAGGCCGAAACTTATCTCGTGTGGCAAGACCTAAACCCAGTGATCACAGACACTGACCTGGTACTGCAACCAACCCACACATTCGAAACTTGCCCTAGCGACATCGATATCTTGTGCGTGCCAGGCGGTTTTGGAGCCTGGGATGTCCTCGGCAACCAGAAAGCGATGGAGTTCCTCGCCCGAGCCGCTGCCGATGCGCGTTATGTGACAGGCATTTGCTTTGGAACGATCATCATGGCTGCCGCAGGCATCCTTGATGGCTACAAGGCGGCAACCCATTGGGCGACCTATCCCATGCTGGAAATGCTCGGTGTAGAGGGCGTCAGGGAACGGGTGGTAATTGACCGCAACCGCATCACGGGCGGCGGGGTCACCGCGGGCATCGATTTTGGGCTCTCGGTTCTTTCCGAACTGCGCGGCGAGACCGTTGCCAAAGCGACCCAATTGCTGATCGAATATGATCCCAAGCCCCCATTCGATGTCGGCTCGCCAGACCGCGCAGGCGAAGAGCTGACCCAGATCGCAGCCAGCCTCGTCCAAGCCGATTTCGAAAACAATGCCATGCCTGCCGTGCAGGCTGCCGCCGAGCGCAGAAAACCCCTTTCCTGACGAAAGGGCAGGAAGGCCGCTACCAACCTGCCGCTCATCTAACCCTCGTCCCAAGGAATTCAACATGCCTCTACTTCGTATCACCTACCAGCGCGGTGCGCTGACCAAGGCTCAGAAGGCTCAGCTTGCTGCCGACGTAACGCCGGTCCTTTTGATCGGCGAAGTCGGTCGCGACAGCGCGCAAGGCCGCGCCGCGACCTACGTCCTGTTCCACGAACTCGATCCCGCGACCGAATGGTTTGTCGGCGGCGAGCCGGACAGCTCCGCTCCCAAAGGCGGGCGTTTCCTGTTCGAGATCTGGTATCTCGATGGCGCCGCCACCCAATCGGAAAAATCGCACGTCCACGCACAGATGAACGATATCATCGCGCGGACTTTTGATGTCGATGGGACCTTTCCCAACCGCCTTGGCGACTGGGTCATCATCAACGAAGTGCCCGAAGGCGCGTGGGGCGCCAGCGGTGTCACGGTCGGCATCGCAGCTGCCAACGAAGCGCTCGGCGGAGCGCCCGAGCGTTCCGAATATTTCGACCGCTTCCTCTCTGCCCGGCAGCGGGCGAGCGATGCGCACGGCTTCCCCGTCGAGCGCGCCTGAATTCAACCCCTGATCCGACGCTCATCCCGCCTCTGCCTGCGCGCAGCGGCGGGAGAGCGCACCCAGTTCAAAGGACAGACCTATGCCTTATCGCGTCCATACCGTCGAAACTGCCCCAAGCCCTGCCGGCGACATGCTTGCCGGAATCCAGAAGGCGTTCGGCTTCGTTCCCAACATGCTCGGCACAATGGCCAATTCTCCCCCGGTGCTGGAGGCCTATCAGAGCACCGGCGCGCTGTTCGACAAGACCTCGCTCTCGGCGACTGAACGGCAGGTTGTGATGCTCACGACTAGCGCCGAAAACGGCTGCGAATACTGCGTCGGCGCACACACCGCGCTTTCGGCGATGCAGAAGGTGCCAGACGACGTGGTCCAGGCGATCCGCAACGATACCCCCATTGCCGATCCTAAACTGGAAGCCCTGCGCCGGTTTAGC
Organism: Alphaproteobacteria bacterium; assembly: GCA_018830415.1. GTDB lineage: Bacteria > Pseudomonadota > Alphaproteobacteria > Sphingomonadales > Sphingomonadaceae > Erythrobacter. The sequence goes on from JAHJSJ010000230.1 coordinate 8,619, forward strand.
GCCGAAGTGGTCACCACCCGCGGGTACCCGTCTGCTCCTGCGCTCGAAACGCTCATCAAGATTGGCTATGGCGAGCAACAGGTGCTTGAAATCATCCTTGGCGTCGGGCTCAAATCGATTGCCAACTATATCAATCACATCGCCAAGACCCAGCTCGACGATGCCTTTGCCGCCGTCGCCTGGAACTCAGGCAACTAGGCGCAGCGATCCTCGCGGCTTCAGGCCATTCCAGAACACATAAAGTGGATAATCCCATGAATATCACAATGGCGACGGCCTCGATTCCCGTCATGCGGCACTATCTCGGCGTCCTGTCTGATTTGCTTCGCCAAGCCGAGGCCCATGCTGAAAGCCACAAGATCAAGCCCGAAGCGCTGATCGGCGCCCGGCTGTTCCCCGACATGTATCCACTCTCGGGGCAGGTGCAATTCGCATGCGACTTCGCCAAGGGCGCAGCGGCGCGCCTGTCTGGCAGCGCCAACCCTGGTTTTGCCGACGACGAAACCAGCTTTGCCGAACTGCAGGCCCGGATCGACAAGACGCTGGCCTACATCGACACGATCGATCCGCGCACCATCGCGAATTCGGAACTCACCGCAGTCACAGTTCGTTTTGGCAAACTCGAACTCGCCGCGAACGGACACGATTATCTGCTGGGTTTTGCCCTGCCCAGCATGATCTTCCACATCTCCATCGCTTACGCCTTGCTGCGCCATAGTGGCGTCCCGATCGGCAAACTCGACTTCCTCGGCCAGGTTCCCGGGATGAGCGGGTTTCCGGCCTCGACCAAAGGATAGAACCGTCATGCGTATCATTCACACCATGCTGCGGGTAGGTGACCTTGACCGATCGCTCGCCTTTTATGTCGACACGCTCGGCATGACCCTGTTCCGGCGCGAGGAATATCCGGCGGGGCGTTTCACACTCGCCTTCGTCGGCTTCGGTTCGGAAGCCAGTTCGGTCGTGATCGAGCTGACTCACAATTGGGACATTTCGGCCTATGATCGCGGTAACGGCTATGGGCATATCGCGCTTGGCGTGACCGATGCCTATGCCGCTTGCGAAGCACTTGCCGCAAAAGGAGCGCGGATTATCCGTCCTGCCGGACCGATGTCCAACGCCTCACCGGATCGCGACGACATCGAAGTCATTGCGTTCATCGAAGATCCAGACGGATACCGGGTCGAGCTCATCGAAACATCGTAGCGACACGCAAACGTTGAGTGCGCTCGCGGCGCGAGAAAGGCTTTCCTCGTCTATTGCCTTTGCACATTGCAGTTACTTTAGTTCAGGGTGCAAGGGAGTATCGGTCTGCCAGCGACACTGGTGCCAGAGTTCACAGGCTCCGACTTCTAGCGTCAGCCATCTGCATCACCAGTTCACCCATTTTGCAGACGAATTCTGGATTAGATCGCATCAACGCCGCCGAAGTTCTGCCTTGCTCAAGCATCAAGACATTGCGGCGAACTTCGGTCGGATCGGGTAGCTCCGATGTCAGGTCTCGCTGGCCCTTCACAATTCGGCCGATGCTCAGCGCTTGGCCAACGCGGCTTTGGCACCGGCAGCCTGCCGTCTCGGTCACCAGACCGCAGGACCTTTTCACGAACGCCGTCACCGCTGTACGCGCCCGGAGCAGTCTTTGCCGGTACGCTGCGGATTCGATACCCAGAACATCAGCCGCTTCGGTAGCCGACACTTCGAATATCTCCCCCAGAATGTAAGCGATTCTAAGCTCTCGCGACAAACAGACCAGCATCGCCAGCGTGCAGCCGATTTTCACCTCCTCAACGGCGATTGCAGCTTCAACGTCATTTAATCCATGGCCCGACAGTGGCGAAAGGCCCGTCTCCAGGTCTGCAGCAAAGACCTCGAAGCTGAGCTGCATCGCTTCAATAGCGCCGCGCTTGCGTTCGTGCACCAAGTGGCGGCACGCGATCTTGAATGCCCAGGCACCCGCAGATCCGACGTCCCGGACCGAGCCAAGGTGAGTGATGATCTTGACCAGGATTTCCTGTGTCGCGTCCTCCGCGTCGGCCCGGTTGGCAAGCATTCGCATGGCCAGATTGAACACCGGCCGTTCTGCCGAACGGACTATGGCGTCGAGGGCGGCGCGGTCTCCTTCCCGCGCCGCCACAACCTGATTGGCGTCAAGCCTGATCATGCTTCCAAGAGACCCTTGAGCGCTACCAGTTCGCCTGCAAGTATTTCCATCTGCGCGCTCAGCGCTCCTTCCAGCATCTCGAGTGGAACGGGCGGAGCCATCAACACAAAGCTGTATACCGCACCTTCTGCTCCATCGGGAGTCACCCGGGAATAGGCCACGCCTGCGGTGCCGTCAGGAAACGTCATTTTCCAGTCGATCGTGCCATGGCCTTCGTGCGTGATGGTCTGCAGCGAAATCGGTACCGCGCCATTTGGCGTGACCAGTTCTGCAGAATGGGCGTCCGCGCTTTTAAACGCATGCGTCCATTTGGGAAGGTTGGAAGGCTCAGCCACGAACGCGAATACGGCTGCGGCCGGCTTTGCGATCCCGATGCTTTGTACGTCGAAGGTCTTCATCTGTGTTGCTCCTTGAGTTGAATGACGGAACCGGAATGTCCGGACCGTATCAATAAGGAGTGTTGGCGCGCCGGAGTTGTGACTCAAAAGGTGAATTTTTTTGCTCGAGCACCACGACGACGCGCCAGGCTTCACGCAACCGGCGGCGTCCACTCCATCGCCTTCATCGGCTCGTCAAGTTCAGTGTGAGCCAGAGCATTGGTAAAGTTTGAAAGCAATTTCGCAGAGAGGCAAACCAGCACATCCAGCGCCTGCGCGTTGGTATAGCCCGCTTCCAGGAAGGTCTTCAGGGCTTCGTCGCCGACATGGCCTCGCGCCTCAAGCAATTGCCGCGCAAATGTTCGCAAAGCTTCTAGCTTGGCATCGTTGATCGGCTGGTTGTCGCGCAGGGCAGTGATGATCTCCTGCGGCGCTTTGAGCATGGTCATGATCATCGAATGACCTGCCATGCAATAATGGCAGGTGTTGTGGAAGTTGGCCGTCATCAGAACGATCTGGACTTCAACGGGGGTGAGGTCCGTTTTCTCGGTCGCCAGCTTGTACAGCACTGAATAGGCTTCATGGGCGGCGGGCGATTCTGCCAGAATTTTATGCAAGTTTGGCAGGAATCCAAACATCGCTTCCGCTCCCTCGATAAAGAGGAGCGAGTCTGCGGGCGCAGTCGATTTGTCGTGATAGGTGAACATGATCTGCTTTCCTTGAAGTGAGATGAGGGAGTTATGCGGGAACGGCGTAGGCCGTGATCGTCATATCGGCGGCCACGTTGCGTACGGGAATGAGCGCCTGATAGGCGTCCGACGCGTGCCAGGCCTTGATCGCGGCAAGGTCCGGGAACTCGATTATGCCCACGGTCTGATGCGTGAGTTCACCAGCCAGGGCGCAATCAGCTTTCCCGCGCAAAAGCGCCTTGCCGCCGAAAGGCGCGAGCGTTGGACCGACACTCTGGACATAAGTCTGATACGCGTCCTGATCCTTGACCGTGGTCGTAACGATGAAAAATGCGGCCATGCTGACCCTCCTTTGTAAATTGCACGCACAACCGGAACTCCTCGACATCTGAGGAGAGATCAGTTATGTACACAAGTGTATAAAACAGGTCTGCAATTTTGTCCATAGGTGTATAAAATAATGTCCCGAGCCGGGAGACCCGTAGAGTTCGATCGCGATGCAGCGCTGGAAGTCGCCATGCTGGCTTTCTGGCGTGATGGCTTCAAGGAGACTTCGGTCAAAGCCTTGTCGGAGCGCCTGGGCATCACGCGCTCGAGCTTTTACAATGCCTTCGTCAGCCAGGAAGCGATGTTTCTGGAAGCCCTCGATCGCTACCTCTCGCGTTCGCCAGACCACGCCATGGCCGACAGCGCACCTGAAGGTTCGGTTTGCACGTTGATCAGCGAGACATTTCGGCAGATTTGCGCCACGCTAGCAGCGGATCCCGATGCCAAGGGATGCCTCGCAGTCAACAGCGTCGGCGCACTCTGCAACGTCGATGAAGCGCTCGGGCCCAAAGTCGCAGCGGTTATGATCGAACGCCTGCAAAGGATCGAGAATTTGCTCAAACTGGCCATTGTCCGAGGTGAGCTTCCTGCAGACACTGATGTCAAGGCAACCGCTCTGGCGTTGAAAACGCTCCTTGTCGGGCTAAACACCATGGCCAAGGTCCTTCCTGACCGCAGTGAACTTTGGCCTGCTGCGCGTGCAGCGCTATTTGCTCTAGGAGTTTTTCGGTAGCCAAGGTCCGATTGGAGGCCGCGCCACCATTGCACATCGAATGTGGAGTATTTCTAGCGTCGTTTGAGCGCGTAATCTTATCGGGCATCGCCCACCCCGGATCCCAGGTCGCTCGAATTTGCTTATGTCAAGTGGCGATGAGCCAGCATGGCCTGTCGGGCCCGACATCTGTCACTTCGGATCCAACCTAAGAAGTCTTGAACGACTTTTTGGGGCACGCAAAAAGCAGGACGTTGAAGGTCGTATCCAGGGCCTCTCCGATGAATTCGTGCTGGTCACCGTTGAGATCGGTCAAGATGAAAGTGGTCGGCCGAGTAACGCGCCGGCCACCGAGCGGGACCAACGGCCAAAGTGCATGCCCAGGCGTGATCAGCGTGGTCTGTGGCCGCCCGAACATCTGTTCATAGGAAAGCGAAACTTCGACCCGCCTGACTGGCGCACAAATCCCCAGCGCCGGGCGAACCTCGGTCGGCTCGAGCGCCGCTACAAAGCAGACCTGGTGATGGGTGCGGGCATATTCGCGAATCGAGGCGTACATCGACGTCTTGAACTGTCCTTGCAGCTTCTTGATTGAGGCGAAGGCCAGCGGCATATCCGCCGCGCGCTGCTTGAATGCGTCCCCATTGAACATGACAAATCGAGCGAAATTGTTGGCTTCGCGCTCGAACTGATCGGCAATGGAAGGCTCTAGTTCCTGCTCGCTGTCCTCGAAGAAGCGGAACAACTTGCGCTGGTGGGGCAGCTCGAAGTGTCCTGTCTCATGGAGGGTGAGGAACAGCTGTTTGCCGGGGGTCAGCGAATCATCAATATGGATGATCTCCTCGGACGCATCGAGAATTCCAAAGACCTTCCCCAGCGCAGACTTGATGGTTTTCGCGACCTGGCTGCCCTTGGCCGCAACGTAGGCCTTAATCGAGCGCGGGTCGAAAATGCTGTACGGCGCAATCTTGAGCTTTGCGGCGGCAAGAATGTCTTCAAGCGGGAGAGGAACAGTTCCCCACGCATCGGAACGATGCAGCAGGTTCTTGGCAATTGTCTCAACTTTCAACAGCTCGCTTGAGCTAAGTGAACTGTCGTCGGGGCGCATTATTTATCGTCCTTTTGCGCTCGCAGAAATTTCAGGAACCGCAGAAGCTCGGCTTCTTCGTCATCCGTAAGGCTGATTTCCGCAAATGTTGCTGCGCGCCCATGGCGCTCTCCTGCCTCGCGTTCGGTCGGCGCGCGCAAATATCCCGCCAGTTCCATTAAGTGGGTATAATCAACCTTATAAAGCTCAGCCAAAGCATTCAGAACATGCGGTGACGGGGCGCCAACCTTGCCGTTTTCGATTTGACTGAGGTAGGCGTTGGACACTTCCTTGCCTGTGGCTTCCTCGACCTGTCGAAGCGTCAACTTTCGGTCGCTGCGAATCGCCGCCAAATGGACACCCAGCGTTACTGGCGACTTGCTTGAGCCTGACATGATTTGAGTCCCTTGGCGCTCCTGAGTCCCCGAAAGTAGCGCGATCCGCGTTATTTATCAAGCGCGCTTGATATGCTTGACATTTCAAGCACGCTAATCCTACAATGCAAAAATGCAGCGGCACTCCCGCCCTGACATGGAAGGAAACCAAAATGGTCGCCAATAACGAAGACGAGCCGCCGCTCGAAGAATTGGACATCGAAGCGTTCACCGCTGCCAATCCGCACGACAAGAAGCCCCCGGCCAAGCGCTATGCGTTTCGGGTGAACAAGAAACGGGCAGCCACCGCTGACCCGAACCCGACCCGCGATGAGATCCTTACGCTGGCCGGCTTTGTTCCCGTCGAAGAATATCGTCTGCGCCTCAAGAGCGGCAAGGGAGACCCGGTGGAAATCCAGCCCGGCGATCACGTCGATCTGACCCTGCCGGGCGTCGAGCGGTTTGTTGCCAACAAGCTGCATGTGCAGGACGGCCTCAGCGAGCGGCGCGAGTTCGCCTTGCCAGAAGAAGACACCGCGTTCCTGAACGGCCTTGGGCTGAACTGGGAAGCTGTCAACTGCGGGCAGCTCTGGATCATTGTGCGGGGATGGAGCCCGCCCGCAGGATTTGAGCCTGGGCAAGTGGATATCGCATTCGACGTCACCAGCTACCCGGCGGGCGTCATCGATATGGCCTATTTCAGTCCGGCGATCAGTCGCACCAACGGCGCGAATATCCCCCAGGCCGATGTCACCGTCGCAATCGACGGAGGAAGCTGGCAGCGCTGGTCGCGCCACCGTGTTGAGGGCGTGAACAGCTGGAACCCAGAAAGCGACAGCATTGCCTCTCACTACGGCTACATGCTCGATTGGTTCAAGCGCGAGCTCGAACGGTGACACAAACCTTCACGCTGACGATGGCAGAGAAGGAACAGATGGCGCTGATGGGCCATCTGTTTCCGGGCGACGGCAAGGAATCGGCCGCGATCGGATTGTGCGTGTTGGGCGCGAGTGCAAGCCCGGTCCGCATCCTCGTGAAAGAGATTGTACCGGTTCCGGTAGATGTCTGCACGCTGCGCACACCCGTCGCGATCCAGTGGCCATTCGAATGGTTGGATCCCCTGCTCACGCGGGCGGCGGCAACTGGCTTGTCTATCGTCAAGTTCCACTGCCACCCGGGTAACCAAGCGTACTTCTCCGAGATCGATGACGTCGGGGACGATGCCTTTTTCGAAAGTCTCCATGGTTATCTCGATAGCGAGGCGCCCCATGCCAGCGTAGTTGTCATGCCGTCGGGGCAAATGCTGGGTCGGGTCGGCCTACCCGATGGATCGCAGCACGCCATTGCCCAGATTGGCATTGCTGGCCGGCAGCCGCAGTTCTGGTGGTGCGAAACACAATCAGACAGTTCAGCTACCCTGGGAACGGTCGGGCGGCATTCGCGCGGCTTTGGGCAAGAGATGCGCAGCGAACTGAGGCGGCTCAGCATTGGCATTGTCGGGGTGTCAGGAACAGGCAGCATCGTTGCCGAGCAATGCGCCAGACTCGGATTCGGCCGTATTGTCCTTGTCGATCCCCAGCGTGTCGAAACCAGAAACCTCGACAGGATCTTGAACGCGAACGCAGAAGATGCACGCGAAGGCACGCATAAAGTTGATGTCGCCAAGAGAGCCATTGACGCACTTGGGTTCGGTACGCAGGTCCTGGCCATCCCGGCGAATATTGTGGACCGCGATGCAGTGGTTGCACTGGCTGGCTGCGATATTCTTGCAGGCTGTGTCGACGGTGCAGAAGGCAGGGCAATCCTTGACCGACTGGTGGCAACCCAGTTGCAAACGCTCGTCGACGTTGGCGTTGGCGCTGTGGCTGACGAAGATGGATCGATCGATCAGATCGACACGGCCGTGAACTTTATCGTCCCAGGAGGATCCAGCCTTCTTTCCAGGGGTGTTTATACGCCCGAACAGGTCCATGCTGAAAGTCTGGAACGGGCCGCGCCGGAAGAATATGCACGGCAGCGCGCGGAAAAGTACATCAAGGGCCGTGACGAGGAGCAGCCGGCTGTCATCAGCATCAACATGATCGCTGCGGCGAGCGCGGTGCTCGAGTTGATCGCGCGCCTTTATCCGTTCCGGCATAACCCCAATCCAGCCGCCTTCGATGCGGTGCGCATGAATCTTGCGGAAGTCGAATTCACCACAGAGACTTACGAAAAGCCGTGCCCGGTCATGGGCAAGTTGCTTGCGACTGGTGGCCGCGAACCCCTGCTCAATATGCCCCAACTGTCGAGGAAAAGCTGATGCCAAAGTGGAGATCGATACCTAGGCGAGTAGGACTGTGGCTACGGGACATGTATTTTGCCCGGTGGGGCCGTTACCAGGTGATCGAAGACGAAGATCTGCCTGACGACGCCATACCCGGTAAGCTCTACCTAGTCGGCGAGGATGGCCGTTACTGGATCGCTGCGATGCGGTGCCCTTGCGGGTGCAGCACTTTGCTAGAAATGAATCTGTTGCCCGATAGCGAGCCTGTCTGGGCGCTCAGGGTCATCGATGCCACGCCAACCCTGCAACCCTCGGTTTGGCGCAAGGATGGCTGCCGAGCTCACTTTCTGCTGCGTAACGGCCGGATTGTTTGGTGCTGACTGTCGAGATCAAGGAGTAAATTATGCCAGCGAACAATGGCCCTCGAGGCGAAATCCACGCCAGTGATGGGAATGGCGACCCCGTCGTCATCCGAGTATTCTGGAAAAGAGGCTCGACATATCTGTCGCACAATGGTCACGAGCATCTTGTCCACCCATCGAATCTGCGCCGACCGAACGGCTTCGCGATGGAAGCCGTTTTGGTCTACCATGTTTCTGATGCGGTGTACGTGCCACGATAAGCAGACGGCGAATCCTCGACCTAGGATCCAGGTGCAGACGCAAACTAAGGCTCCAATAATCTGGCCGCTGTTAGGCTGCTTCTAGCATTTCCAGTCGCCGCGTGAAATTGTCCGGCTGCCCATCGTGCAGTTCGATGAAGCGGTTCGCTTCCTTGACGATTCGCGCCTCGATCACCGCATCGCGGTCGATCCTCGACTGGGCGTGGAGCCACTCTGTGACTTCAAGCCAGTCCCATAACGGGCTGTTGGACGTGACGCGGGCGACTGGATTGGGGAAACCCGAGCCGCGTTCGGCCTTGGTGTAGAGCGAGATCGCTTGGCGGGTGAGGCCGGAGCGTTCGGCGATGTCGCTGAGGCTCACGAGATAGTCGGGTTCGACCCGCTCGACTTTGGCACCCGTCTTGAGGATATCCTCATAGGCCGACGCGACGGCCTTGGAGAACGACACGGCTTCACGCGCGAACTCGGCGATAATAACGCCCTTCTGAAACGACAGGGTCGCATCGTCGCAGCCCGCCTCGAAGAACCGGTCCTCATAGCCATCCATCTCAGGATCGAGACCGGAGGCGATAATCGTGAACTCGTGCGTCTTCATCTCAATCACTCCGTTCCCGGATGCGGGCACCGCGCCACATCGCGCCGGATCGCCTTGGCGTGGTTCTCCGCGTTGCGCGGCGTGCTCCACACCGAGACCATGCAGCCGTCCCGGTCAGCCCAGGGGCAATAGAGCCGCCCCCAGGCATGGCCGCTGATAGCAACCACCCGCCACCCAAGCGTTTCCGCATAGGCAACAGACGCTTCGATCTCCTTGTTCGGATGGCGTGACCTTGCCATTCGACTAACTCCCCATGGCTTGTCTGTTGACATTTGTCAACAGACTTGATTGATCGATTTCGATCTCGACCTGAGGATCCGCGAGCATAGTTCGCCAATCCATTGCGCTGATTTTGGTTGATCTGGTTTGATCGGCATCCACGGCGTGCTGGGCCACCGCCGGACGCTCGCTGCGATTGAGCATCTCCTGCAATCGCATGTCCCACGCCTCAAGTGCCACCCTCTTTTCTCGTTCGTATTTGTAACGATTGTAGATCCCCGCAATGCCTGCCCGCGTGCCGCTGATATGGTTGAGGACGGCCTCGGTGACTTCAATTGGGATGCCAAGTGCCTGTAGATTGGTTGCCCCGGTGCGGCGGAGGTCGTGCAAACGCCAATCGTCGATCTTGACGCTTCGGGGATCACCGCCCCTCTCCTTCTGACGGCGCTGCATGACTTTCAGCATGCGTTCGTCGAGAAGGCGCTTGGCCTTTGAGTATCCCGAGACGGGTGTGGTGCCGGTCGTGCTGAACACAAAGCCGCGTTCCTGAGGATAAAGCGCCGCGAGTTCGGCCACCGCCATTTCGGTCAGCGGGATAATATGCGCTTCGTCGTTCTTGGCGCGCTCGGCAGGCAGGGTCCAGGTTCTGGCTTCGAGATCGATCTCCGACCAATCCATCTCCGCAACCTCTTGTCTCCGCTGCATCGTCAGGAGAAGCAGGCGCACAAATGGCCCCCAAGGCCAACTGGCCTGCCCCGTGGCTTGCCACAGGCAGATCAGTTCCTCCTGCCCGAGCACCCGTCGACGTGAGGGGCAGGCTTTAGGAGCCTTCATCCCCGCAAGCGGCGAGATCTCGATATCTTCACGATCAACCGCCCAATTGAACAATTTGCGTAGCAGTGAATGGATGACCTTCCGGCTGCCCGGACGATCGGCATAATCATCCATCAGCTTGACCATGTCAGCACGTTTGAGCGCCGTCAGGGCCTTCTTGCCCCAACGAGGCTTCAGGACATTTTCGAGAATCCGCTGTTGCTCCGGCCAAGTGTCCGGCCAATTCGCCTGCAGGTAGAGCTCGACGAACTGGTCGCAATAGGAGGAGAAGTTGAGCACCTTCTCGCGGCGTTTCGCATTCCGTGCCTCTTCAACCGGATCAACGCCTTGCCGCACAAGCATGAGCAGGCGTTCGGCTTCCTTGCGCGCCGTTTGTGTCGTCCAGGGGCTGCCATGAATACCGATCGTTGTGCGGCGCGCAGGCCCGCCATCGACCCGATATTGGAGGACATAGGATTTGACACCCTTGGGGGTGACCCGAAGGCCAAACCCCCTCAGGCCGCTATCCCAGGTATAGACATCGCGTCCTGGACATGGTTTTGATGCCTCGATAGTGCGGATAGTGATCGACTGACTGGCCATGCTTCATACGCCCACGTAATCGCCACGTAATCATTTGTCGGAAAACCGTGGCGTAGGTTAAGGTAATCCACGGCGGATTTATTCCAACCGTTTCAAGACCTTAAGCGTAGTATGGAGCACTCTGGCGTAGCATCAGAAAGGTTGCTAGAGGCAGTTTGTAATCAGGGGGTCACGAGTTCGAATCTTGTAGCCGGCACCAGTTTCGATCAGAGAAAGCCATCCGGGGGATGGTTTCCATCGAAACTCCCGAACGCAAGCGACGGGGCATCACCCCAACCTCACGAACAAACCCCCTTGCCCACGGCCCCCGCCGCAAGTTGCTGTAACGTTTTTTCAATCCCGGCGGGGCTATGGCCTGCTGGCGGGGTGAAACTTGCCTATGACCAAGGTCAGTGGCCGATACAGCAGTGCAGCCCACGCACGAATGCCGACGTAAAAACAGGGACAGGCAATGGCACTGGGCTTCTTCAAATCTGTGCGCGGGCAGGCTGGGCAGGCGCAGGCCGATGTTCCCGCTCCGGCGCCATGTGACGCCCGGCCCGAACGCACGGCGGTGCTCAGCGAAATCGAGGAACTTGGCGTCGGCATGTTCTGGGCGACCGATGCGGACGGCCGCCTGACCTTCCTGTCGCAGCGCGCGCTCGATGATCTTGGTCAGGATGGCGAATCCCTGATCGGCAGGCCGATGGCGCAGGCGTTTCGCGATATCGAGAGCGAGCCGGGTGCCCCATCCCAGCGTTCCTTGTCGTTCAAGCTCAAGGCGCGGTCAAAGCTGGAAGAGCAGATCGTCGCAGTCGAAAGCGGCCGCGGCACCACCCGCTGGTGGCGGTTGAATGGCCGGCCGCTGCTGAATGCCGAAGGCGAATTTCTAGGCTACCGCGGCAGCGCGGTCGATATTTCGGGCCAGTATTTCTACGAAACGCAGATCGCGCGGCAATCGCAGGTCGATGAGCTGACCGGGCTGGCCAACCGTCGGAAACTGAACGAACGGCTGACCGCAACCTTGGCCGCGTTCCGCGCCACCAAGCGCAGTTGCGCGCTGATGATGCTCGATCTCGACCGGTTCAAGCAGGTCAACGACACGATGGGCCACCCGGCCGGCGACGAATTGCTCAAACAGGTAGCCCAGCGCCTGACCGCAATCGTCAAGGATCGCGGCGAGGTCGGCCGGCTGGGCGGCGATGAATTCCAGATCCTGCTGCCCGACATGGATGACCGCGGGACGCTGAGCGAACTGGCCAACCGGATCGTCCAGTCGTTATCGCAGCCCTATCAGGTCAGCGGTCGCCGCGCGATCATCGGCACATCGGTGGGGATTGCGATTGCGCCATATGACGGTATCGACACCGACGAACTGATCAGCGCGGCCGACATGGCGCTGTATTCCGCCAAAAGCGCCAGCGGCGGCACCTTCTGCTTTTTCACAACCGAACTGCGCGATGAAGCGTCGCGCACCGCGATGCTGGGCGACCGTCTGCGCGATGCGGCGGACCGGGGCGACCTTACCCTTGCCTATCAACCGCTGGTCGATCCGGTTACCAACGAGGTCAAATGTTTTGAGGCGCTGCTGCGCTGGCACGATGCGGAACAGGGGGAGGTTTCCCCGGCGCAATTCATCCCGATCGCGGAAAATGACGATCTGATTGTCAAGATCGGTGACATGGCATTGCGTCAGGCCTGCATCGACGCGATGACATGGCCAGCGACAATCAAGGTCGCGGTGAATGTTTCGGCCAAGCAATTCGTTCGGGCTGGTTTCCGCAATACTATCGTCGCCGCGCTGGAGGCATCGGGTCTGGCACCATCGCGGCTGGAACTGGAAATCACCGAGAGCGTGTTTGTGGGCGATCTCACAACAGTCGATGCGATTTTCCGCGATATCAAGAAACTGGGAGTGCGGCTGGCGCTCGATGATTTCGGCAC
>JAHJSJ010000231.1 GCA_018830415.1 Alphaproteobacteria bacterium
AGCGCCAGACCCCAGCGCACCGCCTCTTCCAGCGCCTCCTCGCTTGCAAGCGCGCGCACCCGGGCAGGCAGATTCAGCTGGTTGCCATTGGCGGAAATCGCAGCGGCGAGCATCGCGCGCTCCATGGCATTGATCCCCACCCAGCGTTTGTGCAGCGCCCAGTTGATGGCTTGCGGCTGGCGGATGTTCGGCTCGATCTGCATCGCGGCTAGCGCCAGCATGGTCGCTGCCAGCCGCAGCCGTTCGCTGCCATGTTCGCGCGCGGGCGCCGCGTCGAGCGTCCAGGCTGCCAGCCGCGTCGCCAGCGTCGGAGCCGATCCGCGCTGGCTCGCAAACACCGCGATCCCGGCGAGCAGCGGGTCTTGCGTCTTGGTATGCGCTGGCAGGCGATCATAAATCAGCCCTTCGCGCAGGCCCCATGATGAAAACACCACCTTTGCAGGGGCCAGCCGCGCCAGCAACGCCTGCAACAGCACGGCGGCATCGGGCAGCTTTTCAGCGCGCATCGCCGAAATCCGTTCGCGGCCTTTGATCACCTGACTTTCGGTCGAGGCCAGGCCCTTTGCAAGTTCGTTCGCGGCATCGGCGTCGAGCTCGAACCCGTGCGGATCGCTGAGCGGGTATCCGCGCGCCGCCATCGCATAGACCGCCATCGCCCGCCACGTTCCGCCGACCAGATAGAGCGCGCCGTTCGCATCGGGCGCATTGCCCGACAGATCCCACCCGGCCTTGCGGATCGCCTTGTCGAGCGACCTATCCATCTCTGCCCGCCCGCCCTTGCGGTGATCGGGCAGGCGCAGGGTGCCCAGCGGCAGCGTGCTGGCGCTGTCGGTCTGCCCGCCAGAAACGCGCACCAGTTCAAGGCTACCCCCGCCAAGATCCGCCACGATCCCGCTTGCTTGCGGGAACGCGCCGATCACCCCGTGGGCGCTGAGCAAGGCTTCCTGCTCGCCCGTGATGACGCGCGGCTGAAGGCCGATGGCCTGCAACTGCGCGACGAATTCAGGACCATTGGCTGCATCGCGCACCGCCGCAGTGGCAACCGTTTCGATATCGGTGATGCCAAGATCGGACAGCAGCAATGCAAACCGCCTCAACCCGCGCAGCGCCAACGCCATCGCTTCGTCGGCCAGCCTACCCGTGCTGGCGATGTCTCGTCCCAGCTTGGCGGTCACCTTTTCATTGAGCAGCACGGTCGGCGCGCGCATCGTGCCGCCATAGACGACCAGACGCACGGTGTTCGAACCGATGTCGATGATCGCGCGTTCGGGCCTGCTTCCGGCAATCACGCCGCCAAGCTCACCCCGCCGTTTTGGATAGGTCACTAGGCCGCCCCCCGACGCATCGTCAGCTTGGGCACCGCGCCCGCTTCAAGCGCCCCGCCGCGCCCCGATAGCGACGGGTTGGTCATGAAATAGCGGTGGCAATTAAATGGCTTCGCCCCATCTTCCTTGGCTGCCGTGACCCGCGAATAATTGCCATCGGGGTGCAACCACCAGCTTTGTTCGGTATCAAGCATATTGGCCAGCAGCACCTGTTGCAGCACCTGATCATGCACAGTGTGGTTGAGGATCGGGATCAATGCTTCAACCCGGCGATCCAGATTGCGGCTCATCATGTCCGCCGATGAGATGAACACCGCCGCCTGCGCGCTCGGCATGGCGTGACCATTGGCAAAGGCGTAGATACGGCTGTGTTCAAGGAAGCGGCCGATGATCGATTTGACCCGAATATTTTCCGAAAGACCCGCCACCCCGGGGCGCAGACAACAGATGCCGCGCGTGATCAGCTCCACCTGCACCCCGGCGTTGCTGGCGGCATAGAGCCGGTCGATCACGCCTTCATCGGTCAGCTGGTTGCACTTGAACCAGATCGCCGCTGGCTTACCTGCCTGCGCATGGGCGATCTCGATATCGATCCGGCGGTAGATTTCGGCGCGCAGATCGATCGGCGCGATGTGGATGCGTTCGAGCGCATGGGGTTCGACATAGCCGGTGACAAAATTGAACATCTTGGCCGCATCGCGCCCCAGTTTCGGGTCGGCGGTAAAAAAGCTGAGATCGGTGTAAACCTTGGCGGTGACGGGGTGGTAATTGCCGGTGCCGAAATGGCAGTACGTGCGGAAACTTTCCCCTTCGCGGCGCACCACCATCGCCACCTTGGCGTGGGTTTTCCAGTCGGTGAAGCCGTAGATCACCTGCACCCCGGCGCGTTCAAGCTTGCTGGCCCATTTGAGGTTCTGTTCTTCGTCAAACCGGGCTTTCAATTCGACCACCGCCGTAACCGATTTGCCCGCCTCTGCCGCTTCGATCAGGGCGTTGATCACCGCGCTTTGTGATCCCGCGCGGTAGAGCGTCTGCTTGATCGCCACCACGTCAGGATCGGCGGCGGCCTGGCGAATGAAATCAACCACCACCTCGAAACTTTCGTAGGGGTGATGGATGATGATGTCCTTTTCGCGGATCGCGGAAAAAGCATCGCCGTCGTGTTCGCGGATGCGTTCGGGAAAGCGCGGCGAATAGGCGTCGAACTTCAGATCGGGCCGGTCTTCGCGGACGATTTCAGCCAACCCGTCAATCCCGATCATCCCATCGGTCTTGATTACCGCAGCTTCATTGATGCCCAATTGTTCAAGCAGCAGGGCTTCGGCGGCGGGATCGAAATCCTCCTCCAGTTCCAACTGGATCACCTGCCCGCGGCGGCGGCGCTGGATTGCGCTGCGGAAGGTGCGCACCAGATCTTCGGCCTCTTCCTCGATTTCGATGTCGCTGTCGCGCAGCACGCGGAACAACCCGTCGCCTTCGATCGTGAAGCCGGGGAACAGCGCGGCAGCATAGCGCTGGATCAGCCGGGCGATCGAAATATACAGCACCCCGCTTTCGCCCGTCACCCTATGCGGCACCCGCACAAACCGC
>JAHJSJ010000232.1 GCA_018830415.1 Alphaproteobacteria bacterium
AGAAAGGTTGCAGACGTGCAAATGCAGATCGCCGTGCACAAAATGCTCGACGATAGCCGGAAAATCGACCGGGTGGCGCGCTGCACGGCGCAGATCGGTAACACTGAGATTAGCTCCACCAGCCACGATTTGCGATCCTTCCGTCCGCATGGGTCCAGCAGAGAAAGATGCAGCACAAAGGCTGATAATTGGTAAAGAACGTCCGCCTGTCAGTGTCAGCAATGCACCAGAGCGTGCCGTTTCCTGCCAAGGCTGATCCTCAACGTCTCACCATGGCTAGGCTGGACGAGGAAGGCTGGATCGGTGATTATCTCGCCGTCCAGCTTGACCGCGCCCTCAGCCAGCTTGCGTTTAGCCTCGCCGTTTGAGGCGGTGAGGCCAAGTTCGGTCAGCAACGCGGCAATGCGCATACCGTCGATACCCACCGCGAGGCTAGGCAGATCCTCGCCTGCGCCGCTTCCGGCAAAAGTCTCACGCGCGGTCGCTTCGGCGCGGGCGGCCGCCTCGCCGCCGCGCACCAGCCTGGTAACTTCGTTGGCGAGGACGGCCTTGGCGGCGTTGATTTCAGCACCCTCGAGCGCTTCAAGCCGCGCGATTTCATCCATCGGAAGATCGGTGAACAGCCGCAGGAACCGTCCCACGTCGCGGTCATCGACATTGCGCCAATATTGCCAGAAATCATAAGCGGGCAACTGATCTTCGTTCAGCCAGACCGCGCCTGCCGCAGTCTTGCCCATCTTCGCGCCATCTGCGGTGGTCAGCAGCGGGGTGGTGAGGCCGTAAAGATCGGTTCCATCCATTCGCCGGCCAAGCTCGATCCCGTTGACGATATTGCCCCATTGGTCGCTGCCTCCCATCTGCAAACGCACGCCCATGTTGCGCGACAGATGGCGGAAATCGAAACCTTGCAGGATCATGTAGTTGAATTCGAGGAAGGTCATCGGTTGTTCGCGTTCAAGGCGCAGTCGCACCGAATCGAAACTCAGCATCCGGTTGATGGTGAAATGCGTGCCAACCTGCTGGAGCAGCTCGATATAGCCAAGCTGGCTGAGCCAATCGTGGTTGTTGACCATCACCGCGTCGGTCGGCCCGTCACCAAAGGTCAGCAGCTTGTCGAACACTGTGAAAATCGAAGCGATATTGGCCTCAATCGTCGCATCGGTCAGCATTTTGCGGCTTTCATCGCGCCCGGAAGGGTCGCCGATCCGCGTGGTGCCGCCGCCCATCAAAACGATTGGCTTGTGCCCGGCCTGTTGCAGGCGGCGCAGCATCATGATCTGCACCAGGCTGCCGATGTGCAGCGACGGTGCTGTCGCGTCAAAGCCGATATAGCCCGGCACAACCTGCTTAGCGGCGAGCGCATCAAGCCCGGCCGCATCGGTCATCTGGTGGATATAGCCGCGATCGTCCAGCAGGCGCAGCAGGTCGGATTCGTAATTGCTCATGGCCGCCGCGCTTAACAGGGGGGAGCGGCAACGGGAAGTGGCTTGCGAGGGGCAGGGCGAAGCGGCAAAGAGCAGCGATGCACACACTCATGCTTAATCACACCTGCGACCTCGGCCCGATCCACACGGTAACGGCTGCGATTACCGCCACGCCCGATGGTTGTGAGGCGGAGTTCCGGCTCGATGGGCAAGTGCCCGCCATCGTGTTGCCGCCGCCCGCCGCGCCAGAACGCGCTGACAATCTGTGGCAGACCACCTGCTTCGAAATATTCTGGCAGCCGCTCGGCGGAACATTTTACCGCGAGTTCAACCTTTCGCCGTCGGGCCGCTGGGCCGCGTATGATTTCGATTCTTTCCGTGAAGGGATGCGCGATGCGCCGGTTGATGCAATTGCGCTGGCTTGCTCGCATGATGACAGCGGACTTGTGCTGCGCGCACAAATCGCAGCCGAGTTGCCGATCCCTGCGCAAGTTGCGCTCAACGCGGTCGTCGAACATGCTGATGGCGGCAAGCAATATTGGGCGCTCGCTTTCCCGCCCGGCCCGCCCGAGTTCCATTCCGAGGCAAACCGAAAGTTGATCATCGCACCTTAAGGCAACATTGGCGCGTGACCAAAGATGCCATTCATCGGCGGAAATGCCATTGCCTTTGCCGCTGTGCTGCTCCACCCCTTGACGCATGAAGACAGGCATTGACCGGCTGCTGGCCGATCCCGAACTGCTGACGGCGCTCAAGGGCCGCCGTGTCGCGCTGGTAGCGCACCCGGCGAGTGTGACGTCCGATCTTACGCATAGCCTCGATGCGCTGATCGCAGCGGGCGTGAACGTCAACAGCGCCTTCGGCCCGCAGCACGGGTTGAAAGGCGACAAACAGGATAACATGGTCGAAACGGCGGATGCGATGGATCCGCGTTACGGCATCCCGATATTCTCGCTTTATGGCGAAGTGCGCCGCCCGACCGGGCAGATGATGTCGAGCGCCGATGTGTTCCTGTTCGACTTGCAGGACCTCGGCTGCCGGATCTACACCTTTGTTACCACGCTGCTGTATTTGCTCGAAGAAGCCGCCAAGGCGGGCAAGGAAGTCTGGGTGCTTGATCGCCCCAACCCGGCCGGACGCCCGATCGAAGGCACGTTGCTGTTACCTGGGCAGGAAAGCTTTGTCGGTGCCGCACCAATGCCGATGCGTCACGGATTGACGATGGGTGAAATGGGCCATTGGTTCATCGCCCATTTTGGGCTCGACGTCGCTTACAAGGTGGTGGCGATGGAGGGTTGGCGTCCCGATGCAGATGACGGATGGGGCTGGCCGACGTCACGCCTGTGGATCAATCCTTCGCCCAATGCCGCCAATGTCAACATGGCGCGCTGCTACGCTGGCACCGTGATGCTCGAAGGCACCACGCTGTCAGAAGGCCGCGGCACCACGCGGCCACTGGAGGTGCTGTTTGGCGCGCCCGATATTGATGCTGGCGCGGTGCTGACCGAGATGCACCGCCTCGCGCCCGAATGGCTGGCAGGCTGCGGCCTTCGCGAATGCTGGTATGAACCGACCTTCCACAAGCACGCAGGTATGCTCTGCAACGCGCTGATGATCCATGCAGAAGTTGGCTTTTACGATCACCACGCATTCAAGCCCTGGCGCTTGCAGGCGCTGGCGTTCAAGGCGATCCGGCGGCTTTATCCGGATTACCCGCTGTGGCGCGACTTCCCTTATGAATACGAACTGAACCGGCTTGCGATCGATGTAATCAATGGTGGGCCTTCGCTGCGTCAGTGGGTTGATGACGCTGCCGCAAAGCCAGATGATCTTGACGTCATGGCGTCCCATGACGAGGCGGTTTGGGTCGCCGAAGTGCGCGAACACCTGCTTTACGCATGAATAAATCTCGCGGCGCCGAAACGCCGTCAGCAAAACAGAATGGCGGCACGACTGCCATCAAGGGAAGGGATTGCAAATGGCGACCACACCGATGAACGTATCGGGTTCCAGATCGGTCAGGGTGACGCTGTGGATCCTGTTGATCGTCTATATTTTCAACTTCATCGACCGCCAGATCGTCAATATTCTTGCCGAACCGATCGCCCGCGATCTGGGGCTTAGCGACACCCAGATCGGGTTGATGACCGGGTTGGCCTTTGCGCTGTTTTACACGGTGCTGGGCATCCCGATTGCGCGCTTTGCCGACCGGTCATCCACCAGTCGCCCGGCAGTCATCGCGGTTTCTCTGGCCATATGGTCGGGCATGACCGCGCTGTGCGGGCTGGCGCAGAACTTTTCGCAACTGCTGCTCGCGCGCATTGGGGTGGGCGTGGGGGAGGCGGGCTGCACACCGCCCGCGCATTCGTTGATCAGCGACATCGTGCCGCCGGAAAAGCGCAGTTCGGCGCTCGCCTTCTATTCGCTCGGCATCCCGATCGGCACGCTGATGGGGATGGTGATTGGCGGGATTTTGGCCGATTTCGTCGGTTGGCGAGAGGCATTCCTGATCGTCGGTCTGCCCGGCGTGGCGTTGGCGCTGGTCGTGTGGTTCGTGTTGAAAGACCCGCGCCGCAGTGATGCCCAGATGATGCTGCGTAACCAGAACCAGCCCGCCGCGCTGCCGCTGATGGATGCGCTGAGGGTGGTGATGAGCTCACGGGCGTTCGTGTTGCTGCTATTTGCCGGTTCGGCGGCGTCATTCCTGTCTTATGGCAAGACAACGTGGACCACGATCTTTTTCCAGCGCACGCATGATCTGACACCGGGCGAGGTGGGGCTGTGGTTCGGCATCGTCGGCGGGGTAGGGGGCATCGTTGGCACAGTGCTCGGCGGCTATCTGGCTGACCGGTTTGGCGCAAAAAATCGCCGCCATGTGCTGAGCGCTCCCGCAATTGGCATGGCGTTGGCAGTGCCGCTGGCGTTGTTGGCCTATAATTCGCCAAGCTGGCCGATGGCGCTGGTGCTGTTGTTTTTGCCGACTATGTTCAATTCATTCTACTACGGGCCGACCTATTCGGCGGCGCAGGGGCTGGTGCCGATCCGCGCGCGCGCGATTGCGGCGGCGACGCTGCTATTTTTCCAGAACCTGATCGGGCTGGGGCTGGGGCCGCTGTTCTTCGGAATGTTATCCGACCTGCTTCAGCCAGCCTATGGCACCGAAAGTGTGCGCTACGTGCTATATGGCGCGGCGTTTCTGGGGCTGGTTCCGGCGTATTTCTTCTGGCGCTGCGGATTGCGGCTCAACGAGGAGCTGGACCAGAAGGATTAATCCGGCTCGCGCACCGGCTGCACCAGCGTTACCAGCACAAAACTGATCAGCATCAGCAGATACCAGCTGCCATATTTGGCGATGCTGACCATGCGCCATTCGTTTTCCTGCCCCGGATAGTTCCAGGCATTGGCGAAGGTGGCGATGTTCTCGGCAAACCAGATGAACAGCGCGACAAGGCCGAAACCGATGATCAGCGGCATCCAGCGATGCGCGCGCCAGTTGCGGAAATGGACGCGGGTGCGGGCGAAGATCAGCGTCGTGGCGGCAAACAGTCCCCAGCGGAGGTCGATGGTGAAGTGGTGGGTGAAGAAGTTGATGTAGATCGCCGCCGCCAGCGCCCATGTCGCCCACTGCGGCGGGTAGCCGGTGAAGCGGAAGTCGAAGATCCGCCACACCCGTGCGATGTAGCTGCCGACGGCGGCATACATGAACCCCGAAAACAGCGGCACCGCGCCGATGTGCAGCACGCTCGCCTCGGGGTAAGTCCATGATCCGGCCTGCGTCTTGAACAGCTCCATCACCGTGCCGACGATGTGGAAAATCAGGATAACCCGCGCCTCGCGCCATGTTTCGAGGCGGAAGGCGAGCATCCCGGCCTGAATGGCGACCGCGGCCAGCGTCAGGAAATCATAGCGGTGGAGGGGCGCGCTTTCGGGGTAGAACAGATGCGTGCCGAGTAGCAGCGCCAGCAGCAAGCCACCGAACAGGCAGGCCCAACCTTGCTTGAAACCGAACAGCAGGAATTCGTAGAGCCACAGGCGCCAGCCCGTGCCCGGGTCGAAGGCTTCGAGCCGCAGGCGGACGGCTTCGAAGCGGGTGTGGCGGGGTGATCTCACTTGTGGACGGAACGGGGCTCCCGAATGAAACTAGCGCCCGGATCCCGCTGGTATGAGCAGGAGTGGTCCGTCAGGTGCCACTGGCAGAGGGCGGATGTCGGCGGGGTCGCCCTTCATCACCATAACGGCGCAGCCATCCTGACGCCGGTCAACCGCATAGATATGGTATGGCTTGTCCGGCGAGGCTGGTTCACGGTCGAGCAGCGGCGGCTTGCCCGCGTCCTGCCGCGCTTGCGAAATGCGGTCGCGGCAGACCTGCTCTTTCGCGCTGTCCGCCTCCCCCCGACCCATAACAACTACGCGGGCGTCGGGAAGGGGCGCGGCCAAGGCGGGGGCGGTGGTATCCGCGGAAGGAGCATCCGGTAGAGCATCGCCTGTGTTGGCGGCGGCGATAGTCGCTACGGCCAGAAGCGGGGCAAAGATCACGCGCATGAGAATCCTCCTTCGCAATGTCAGAGACATAGCAGATCACCCGCGCTTTTTCGAGATCAAATCAAGCCCCGTGCTTCCGCGACAGCTCCCGCATCGCGTCGTCCAGCCCGTTGAGCGTCAGCGGATACATCCGGTCATTGACCAACTGCTTGATCATCTTGGTCGACTGCGAATAGCCCCATTGCTTTTCCGGCACCGGGTTGAGCCATACGGTCGCGGGGTAAGTGTTCACCACGCGCTGCAACCACAATGCGCCCGCTTCCTCGTTCATATGTTCGACACTGCCGCCAGGATGGCTGACTTCATAGGGGCTCATCGCCGCGTCGCCCACGAACACGATTTTGTAATCGTGGCCGTATTTGTGGAGCACGTCCCAGGTTTTGGTGCGTTCCTGCCAGCGGCGCTTGTTGTCTTTCCACACGCCTTCGTACAGGCAGTTGTGGAAGTAGAAGAACTCAAGGTTCTTGAATTCGCTGGTGGCGGCGCTGAACAGTTCTTCGACCAGCTTGATGAAGGGATCCATCGATCCGCCGACGTCGAGGAACAATAGCAGCTTCACCGCATTGCGGCGTTCAGCGCGCATGTGGATGTCGAGCCAGCCTTGCTTGGCCGTGCCCTTGATCGTTGCGTCGATATCAAGCTGATCCTGCGCGCCTTCACGGGCGAAACGGCGCAACCGGCGCAGCGCCATCTTGATGTTGCGGGTGCCTAATTCCTTGGTGTTGTCGAGGTTCTTGAACTCGCGCTTTTCCCAGACCTTGATCGCCTTGCCGTGCCGGGCCTCGCCGCCGATGCGGACGCCTTCGGGGTTGTAGCCCGAATTGCCGAAGGGGCTGGTGCCGCCGGTGCCGACCCACTTGTTGCCGCCCTGGTGGCGCTTTTCCTGTTCTTCGAGCCGCTTTTTCAGCGTCTCCATGATTTCATCCCAGTCACCCAACGCCTTGATCTTCTCCATTTCCTCTGGGGTCAGGAACTTCTCGGCGACGGCTTTCAGCCAGTCTTCGGGGACGTCGACGGGGTTCTGGCCGTAATCGGACATGATCCCCTTGAACACCTTGTGGAACACCTGATCGAACCGGTCGAGCAGGCCTTCATCCTTCACGAATGTGGCGCGGGAAAGATAATAGAACGCCTCGGGCGTCTGATCGATCACGTCCTTGTCGAGCGCCTCCAGCAAGGTGAGGTGCTCTTTGAAACTGGCACCAATGCCGGCGGCCCGCAGCTCGTCGATGAAATTGAAAAACATGGGCGCGTGCTTAACCCGCGTCGGCGAACCTGACCAGTCCCGATTCTTGTGCGGACTGTGCGCAGCGATTTAACACTTCGCTTACCATCATCGGTTACGTCTGCGCGCACACAACAGGGGCCGCGCAGCCATGCAACAATTCGCTATCGACACCGCAAATGCTCATGCTCTCGGCATGATCCCCGAAAGTTGCGGGGCGGTAACTGTGGGTTGCACCGATGTGGCAGGCGTGGTCGAGGCGGTGATTGCTTCGTCCAAGGCGCTGCGGTCGGAACACGAGGCGCTGCGCGAAACCGTTCTCGCGCTGGAGGCTGACCAGTCCAAAGTTGCCGAAGCGAGCGATGAGGCCCGCCTATTGTCCGAACGCGCGATCGAACGCCTGTCGGAAGGCACCGCGCTGATCCAGTCGTCGCTCGGCCAGATCGCCGGGCTGATCGAGTTGGTCGACACCCTTGGCCAGCACGTCACCAGCTTTTCCGCCGCGATGGAGCAGGTGCGCCGCAGCGCGCAGGATATCGACAATATTGCCGAAACGACCAACATTCTTGCATTGAACGCCACCATCGAAGCGATGCGTGCGGGCGACGCTGGGCGGACGTTTGCCGTAGTGGCGGCCGAGGTCAAAAGTCTCGCCAATGATACCCGCAAGGCGACCGAGGAAATCGCACAGACGATTGATGCATTGGGCGGTGAGGCCGAAGTGGTGATCACCCGGATCGAGGCAGGGGCCAAGGCCAGCGGAGAAGCCCGCGCGTCTGTTGCACGGATCGAAAGCAGTCTCTCCAACGTCGGCGCTCTGGTGGAGGAAGTCGACAAGCAGAACGATGTCATCGCGCGGTCAACCGGCACGATCAGCAGCCATGTCGACAAGGTGCAGCGCGTGCTCACCAGCTATGACGCCGCCTCGCGCAGCAACGAAGAACGGCTGCACGGCGCGCACCGCAAGATGGAAGAGCTGGAAATCACCGCCAGCGAAATGTTCGACCGGATCGTTCAGGCGGGCCTCAGCCCTGAAGACAGTGCGATGGTCGCTCAGGCGCAGGAATTTGCCAGCGCCGTCGCCGCTCATACCGAAGCCGCGTTGGCATCGGGCGCGCTCGACATGGGGTCACTGTTCGATACCGACTATGTGCCGGTGCCGAACACCAACCCACAATTGTTCCGCACCCGGCTCACCGATTGGGCACACGCAGAATGGCGCCCGTTCCTTGACCGCGCCAAGGCGGGCGACCCGCGCATTTTGGCGGCGGCCTGCACCGATCTGAATGGATACCTGCCGACCCACCTGACCGAACGTTCACGCAAGCCAACCGGTGATCTGGCGCACGACACCAAATATTGCCGTAACGGGCGTTTGATGTTCGATACGATCGACCGCAAGGCCAAAGCCAGCACTGCGCCCTATATGATGGCGGTGTATCGTCAGGAAGGCGACGGCAACACTTACGTGGTGGTGCGCAACGTCTATGTCCCGCTGGTGATCGGAGGGCGGCGCTGGGGTGATGTCGAACTGGCTTACAGCTTCGATTAATCGCAACCGCAAAGGGCCGATGTTTCACGTGAAACATCGGCCAAAAGCACCCCGAAACGGGCTTAAACAGGGTCTGGAGGGGGTCTAGAGCGACCTGGACGGGGCCTAAATCCCCCTAGAAGTCGCCCTCACCCCGGATTGCGCCGCGCCATGAAGGCGAGGCGTTCAAACAGCATGATGTCTTGTTCGTTCTTGAGCAGCGCACCATGCAGCGGCGGAATCGCGCTGTTGGGGTTGGCGTTCTGCAACACTTCCAGCGGCATGTCCTCGTTCAGCAGCAGCTTGAGCCAATCGAGCAATTCGCTGGTCGAAGGCTTCTTCTTCAGGCCCGGAACGTCGCGCAGATCGTAGAAGATATCCATCGCCTTTTTGACCAGGGACTTCTGAATATCAGGATAGTGGACGTTGATGATGTCCTGCATCGTGTCGCGGTCGGGGAACTTGATATAGTGGAAGAAGCAACGGCGCAGGAACGCGTCGGGCAGTTCCTTTTCATTGTTCGATGTGATGACCACGATCGGGCGTTCTTTCGCCTCGATCCGCTCCTGCGTTTCGTAAACGTCGAAACTCATCCGGTCGAGTTCCTGCAACAGGTCGTTCGGGAACTCGATATCGGCCTTGTCGATTTCATCGATCAGTAACACCGGCAGTTGCGGGGCGGTGAAGGCTTCCCACAGCTTGCCCTTCTTGATGTAGTTGCGGATGTCGTGGACGCGTTCTTCGCCCAATTGCCCATCACGCAGGCGGGCGACCGCATCATATTCATACAGGCCCTGCTGCGCCTTGGTGCTGGATTTGATGTTCCATTCAATCAACGGGGCATTCAGCGCCTTGGAAATTTCATACGCCAGCACGGTCTTGCCGGTGCCGGGTTCACCCTTGATCAACAGCGGGCGGCGCAGCATCACCGCGGCATTCACCGCAACCTTGAGGTCTTCGGTGGCGATATAGGATTTCGTGCCTTCAAAACGTTGCGGGCTATTGGGCTGCTGGGTCATGGATTTTCCTTTACACTTTCCGTTCGCGTTAAGTGGCTGCGCCACCTTGTGCAAGGGTGACGCTGCGGAACTCGGACAATTGGCGGGGCGTGTGCCTCGGCCCGGTGAAACTTTTGTGCCGGCTCAGCGAATAACCCGTTAGACTGCCGCGCAAGGAGACTGCCGATGCCGACCGAGAACCTCAAGATCACGACCGCAAAAGGACACACGCTCGCCGCTGCGCTTGAATTGCCCACTGGGCTGGTGCGCGGGGCGGCGTTGTTTGCTCACTGTTTTACCTGCACCAAGCAATCCAAGGCGGCGACTGCCGTCACCCGCGCCTTGGCCCGTGAAGGGATCGCCGCGTTGCGCGTCGACTTTACCGGTTTGGGTGCCAGCGAAGGTGATTTCGGCAGCGCAGGTTTTGCCAGTGATGTCGAAGATCTGGTTGCCTCGGTTGATTATATGATCGCTCAGTTCGATTGCCCGATCCTGCTGGTTGGCCATAGCCTTGGCGGGGCAGCGGTGCTGGCTGCGGCGAGCATCCTTGGCCGCGAAAAGGTTGCCGCGGTGGCAACCATCGGCGCGCCCAGCGACGTTCCCCATGTGCTTCACAACATCAAGGGCGATCTGGAAGAGATCGAGCGCGTGGGTGAGGGCAAGGTTACCATCGGCGGGCGTTCGTTCGTGCTGAGCGCGGAGTTTCTCACCAAGACCCGCGAAGTTGAACTGCTCGACCAGATGACCAAGCTACGCGTCCCGCTGATGATCATGCATTCGCCAACCGATGCGATTGTCGGGGTGGAGCATGCGGGCAAATTGTTTGACGCGGCCAAGCATCCCAAAAGCTTTGTCAGCCTGGCCGGCGCAGATCATCTGCTGACCAATGATGATGATGCGAATTTCGCTGCGCAGATGATCGCCGCCTGGGCGGTGCGTTATCTGGCGAACAAGGATATGTCGCCAAAGCCGGAATCGGGCGTGGTGGTGCAGACCGGGAACGGCAAATTCGGCACCGAAGTTTTCACCTCACGCCACCGCTTTGTCGCGGATGAACCGGCGAGTGCTGGTGGGAATGATACTGGCCCAACCCCGTATGACCTGTTGTTGGCGGCACTGGGCACCTGCACCGCGATGACGATGAAGATGTATGCCGATCGCAAGCAATGGCCGTTTGAAGGTGCGCGCATTGCGCTGACCCATAATCGCGATCACGCCAAGGATTGCGATCACTGTTCGGATGATGAGGTTTCAGCCAACGTGCAATCGCTCAATCGCAAGATCGAGCTTTTGGGGGATGAACTGACCGCAGAACAGCGCGCGAAAATCATCGAAATCGCGGACAAGTGCCCTGTCCACCGCACGCTGGAAGGTCATCTGCACATTCACACCGAAGCGGTCGAGCATATGTGATCGCAATGCGGGGTGCGATCACAGTCTGCTGGCGGCACCAAGGCACATAAACGCAAGTTGCGCCGCCAGCATCGCGATTGTGGCGACCTTCCAGCCCGTGCCCGCATCCTTCATCCCGCGATCCCACGTCCACATCCCGAGTATCCCGGTAATCAGCGCCGCAAGGCCGATCACGATCCAGCCCGATTGATTTTGCAGCAACACAAACAGCGCGAACAGCGCCGTCATCTGCATAAGAAACGCTGCCGCAAACCAGACAATCGGGATCGGGCGATAGGATGCATCGGGGATGATCGAATCCGGCAGCGCGCTGTCGGGGCGGGACACCCGGCGGTCGCCCGCCATGATGTCTTCCTCGCGCGGGTCGGGATATTTGCGATCAGGCATCGATCAGATCGCGGTCAATCTCGCCCGCGCGGTTCTGGATGAAGTTGAACCGGTGTTCGGGGTTGCGGCCCATCAGTTCATCGACCAACCGCGCCACACCTGCGCGCTGTTCAAACTCCTGCGGCAGCGTGATGCGGATCAGCCCGCGCGTTTCGGGGGCCATCGTGGTTTCGCGCAATTGCTGCGGGTTCATCTCACCGAGGCCTTTGAAGCGCCCCACTTCAACCTTCTTGCCCTTGAACACGGTCGCCTCCAATTCGGCGCGGTGTGCATCGTCGCGGGCGTAGCGGCTCTCTTTGCCCGCGGTCAGCCGGTAAAGCGGCGGCTGGGCGAGGTAGAGATGCCCCTTGCGGACGATATCGGGCATTTCCTGGAAGAAGAACGTCATCAGCAGCGTGGCGATATGCGCGCCGTCAACGTCGGCGTCGGTCATGATGATGATGCGGTCATAGCGCAGCTGATCGGCGTCGCAATCCTTGCGGGTGCCGCAGCCGAGCGCGAGCGCAAGGTCGGCGATTTCGGAATTGGCGCGGATCTTGTCAGCGGTGGCCGATGCGACGTTGAGGATTTTGCCCCGGATCGGCAGGATCGCCTGTGATTTGCGGTCGCGCGCCTGTTTGGCGCTGCCGCCCGCAGAATCGCCTTCGACGATGAACAGTTCCGTTTCACGCCCGCCTTCACCGCTGCAATCGGTCAGCTTGCCCGGCAGGCGCAGTTTCTTGGCATTGGTCGCAGTCTTGCGCTTGATTTCGCGTTCCTGCTTGCGCTTCAGCCGTTCATCCATGCGCTCCATCACCTCACCCAGCAACGCCTTGCCGCGCTCCATATTATCGGTGAGGAAGTGGTCGAAATGATCACGCACCGCGTTTTCGACAAGGCGCGCTGCTTCGGGTGACGTCAGGCGGTCTTTGGTTTGCGATTGGAATTGCGGGTCGCGGATGAAGACGCTCAGCATCACCTCGGCGCCGGTCATCACATCATCGGCGGTGATGTCTTTTGCCTTCTTTGCGCCAAGCAACTCGCCAAAGGCGCGCAATCCGCGGGTGAGGGCGGTGCGCAGGCCCTGTTCATGGGTGCCGCCATCAGGCGTCGGCACGGTGTTGCAATACCAGCTGGTCGAGCCATCGGAATAAAGCGGCCAGGCAATCGCCCATTCGACCCGGCCTTGCGCTTCCCCGCCGATTTCCGCGAAATCCTGCTTGCCGGTGAAGGGCTGCGCGGTGACACATTCGCGCCCGCCCACCTGTTCGGCCAAGTGATCGGCCAACCCGCCGGGAAACTTGAAGGTTGCTTCGGCCGGGACATCGTCGCTG
>JAHJSJ010000233.1 GCA_018830415.1 Alphaproteobacteria bacterium
CGCCTTAGTTGAAGTTCTTGATATTGTGCCGCTGCGGCCGACAACGAGCCTTCCGCGCCAGCGACCTGTCCAAATTGATCTTTGATCGCCTGCTCCAGACCCTTGATGCGTACGCGCAGTATGGGGATCTGCGGGTTTTCCGGAGCGACGCTTGAAAGCTGCAGCAATTGCATTTTTGCGCCGATGAGCTCGTCTTGCAGCTTTGAGATCATCTGCAACTGCACCGTAGCCTGTCGCTCGGGGTCAATCACGCCCCGCGTGTTGCGGTACTTTGCAAGCGCCAGTGCTGCTGCCGAAGCCTGCGATTGCGCTTCCGTGACTTCGCGCTCGGCGTATTTGATGAGGTCGCCGCGTCCCCGCTCGTTCAGCTGGTTTACCAGAGTTTCGGCCTGATTGAGCAGGCGCTCATTCATCGTGAGCGAATCCTTTGGAGAAAACGCCCGAACGCTAAGCGTGGTGATGCCAGTCTGACTGTCATATTCCACAGCGACCTTGGACTGGTAGTAATCAAACAGATCCTCAAACGAGCCGGAAAATCCCAAAGGATTAAATCGGTTGAAGATCGAAACGTTTTCTTTCCCCCATGCCGACTTGGCGAAACCGTCAGCATCAAGCGCTCGCAGTCCATCGCGCGATTCAATATAACCTTTCGCTGCCTGTACTTCATCACCAGCGCTGGCAAATCCAGCACTATCCAGAAGCACGCCAATGCCGCTCTTCTGCGGCTTGTCGGGGCTGCGAACCACGAAGCGGCTCTCGGACATATAAACGTCCGACGCGAGCAGTCCAAAATAGGCTGCGCTCAAAATGGTCGGAACCGCGACGGTGAGCAGGAACAACCGCCCCATTCCGCGAAGTTTGGCGCTCAGCCATGCCAGCGGCCGTGGCGAACGAGACTTTGCCCCATTTGAAATGTAATTGTCCAATGGGACATCGCTCCCTTCAGGCGAAAGTATCTTCGCCGCAGGCGACCCGGTTTCTAACATTATCTCACTGGCTCCGACATGTTTTAACGAGAACTTGTCAGCCTTGCCCCCAGCGCCACAAACCACGCCATATAATCAGTATATTGCCCTGATTTGCCGCTACTGGCATGGACCTTTAAGGTCAAGTATCGTCAAGATAGATGCGTCTCACCTGCAATCATGTTGCGGTGCTGCGCCAACGGAAGTTCCCTCTGCATCTCAAGAACATAGGCATTCCCTGAGGAATCGCATAACGCGACGGATGGTTCTGTGCGGAGGGTGGCGTGCGCTTGCGCTCAAGACTGTTGATGCTATTTTGCCCGGACACCTTTCAGACCATGACACGCTGACAGTGGCCCGTTTCGTCGTCTTGTGGCGTTCTTTCCGGCGCACTTGCAACCTCTGGGATGGTGCACCTATTGGGGGTTAAATACGGTGTGAGGCGTCTGATCCTCATGCTGAACAGGAGTTGCTTCGACCACTTTTGACATGACTCCTTCGGAGTGCCAACAGTCGCGCGGTATTTCCGACCGCATCACGGAATCCCCCGTAATACCATCCGGATCCTTTTAGAATGACCCTTCCCCACATAAGACACTTGATGATCCTTATGAGCTTCGTTGCGCTGAGCGCATGTCAGGCATTCGGGCCGGGCAGGGAGAACATATTGGCCGGAGGCTCCGTGCCTGCTCGATCAGGCGAAGCACCAGTGCCCATCAAGATCATTCAGGTGGGCAGTGATCAAGCGCAGCCGCTGCCGACGGCGATTGCTTTGCGTCCGTTTTATGATGTCATCCCTGAGGCTTTGCCGGTCGGTACTACGGTGGATGTGGGTGATGCGCTCGAAGTCACGATCTGGGAGGCTCCGCCGGCAACCCTGTTTGGCGGGGCGGCGGCTGACACGAGGATCGCAACGGCCATCAGCACCGCAAGACCGACCATACTTCCCGAAATGCGGATTGGGCCAGACGGGACAATCTCGGTACCCTTTGCCGGGGCGATCGCGGCGCGCGGGCGAACCTTGCAAAGCATCGAGCGTGAGATCGTGGCGCGGCTGAAGGGGCGAGCGAATATGCCGCAGGCCCTGGTGCGGCTGGTCGGCAATGAGACTGCGACGGTCACAGTCGTGGGAGAATTCGCGCAATCTGCCCGTTTTCCGCTGTCGCCTAGGGGAGAGCGCTTGCTTGATGCGATTGCAAAGGTTGGCGGGGTCAAGCCGCCCATCAACCTGACTACGATCCAGGTCACCAGAGATGGTGCAAGTTTCCGACTCCCGCTTTCACAGATCATTGAGCAGGAAAGAAACAACATTATCCTTGCCCGGAATGATGTTATAACCGCTCTTTATCAGCCCTATAGCTTCACGGTGCTTGGTGCCGCAGGCCGGAATGATGAATTCAAATTTGAGGCTTTTGGGATTTCACTTTCTCAAGCTTTGGGCCGGGTTGGCGGCTTGCAGGATGGGCGCGCGAACCCACGCGGCGTGTTCCTGTTTCGCTGGATGGACCGATCCGATCCCGGTGCTCTACGCGACCCGGTAATCTACAACTTCGATTTCAAGGATCCGGCGGTTTATTTCATGGCGCAGCAGTTCCCGATGCAAGACGGCGATTTCATTTATGTCACCAACTCTCCGGTCGCCGAGTTGCAGCGCTTTGTTGGCATTGTTTCGCAAGCCATTTTGCCTGCTGCGACAGTGACGACAATCGTGCAGCAGTAATATGCAGCTTTCGAATGCGTGATAACGACGCGCCACTGCTGCTTGATGTTTCGCGGCTGGTATGGCGGCGCTGGACAGGCACACGTCCGACCGGGATTGACCGCATTTGCCTTGCTTGGCTCGACCACTATTCGGCGCAGGCGCAGGCGGTGGTGATCCATCGCTACGGTAAGGCGATTCTGCCGCAGAGCGTCTCGCAGACCTTGTTTCGGATATTGCAGCGACCTGAGCGCTCCGTGAAGGACGCAACGCAATTCCGCGCTGCCCTTGCCGGCCTTGCCTTGCGCCGCGGCTTGCATCTCCGTGACCATCTGGATGGGCGCGGTCGATTGTGGCTCAACCCCGGCCACACTGGGCTCGACGCGTCAGGCATCGCGGATTGGTGTGACAAGCGTGACCTGCGGCCGGTTCATTTGATCCACGATCTCATTCCGATCACCCATCCGCAGTTTTGCCGGGATGGAGAGCAGGAGCGGCATCGGCGACGGATGCTGGCGGCGCTTGCCACCGGCTGCGGGGTGGTGGCGAACAGCGCGCATACGCTGGAAACACTCGCCGAATTTGCCCATGCCGAGAGTGTCCCGGTTCCGCCTGCGATTATTGCCTGGCCCGGAACCCCGCGTTTGCCAGTCATCAACCCACAGCCGCAAGAGCAGGCGACCTTCGTCGTGCTTGGCACGATTGAGGGCCGCAAGAACCACCGACTTTTGCTGGCGGTATGGCAGGGGTTGCTTGATGCCATTGGCGCAGATGCCGATCCGAGTCATCTGCCGCACCTAGTAATCGTCGGAAGGCGCGGCTGGCAGGCGGATGATATCTTTGCGATGCTGGATAATCACGATTTTCGTGGCCTTGTCAGCGAGGCCGGGCCGCTCGACGATGCAGGTCTCGCCGAAGTGCTTGCAGGCGCGCGCGCCTTGCTATTCCCAAGCCTTGCAGAAGGTTTCGGCATTCCGTTGACCGAAGCGCTCGCTGCCGGGGTGCCGGTAATCGCCAGCGACTTGCCGGTTTTCCGGGAGATCGGGCAGGGGGTGCCAGAGCTTTTGCCGCCGACCGATCATGCGGCGTGGGCTGAGGCAATACTGGACTATGCAAAACCCGCGAGCGTGCGCAGAGTTGCGCAACTTGCGCGGATCAACGGCTTTCAGACCCCGAACTGGGGCGACCATTTCGCACAGATTGATAATTTCCTGACAGAATTGGGTGCCTGATCCAGCAGGC
>JAHJSJ010000022.1 GCA_018830415.1 Alphaproteobacteria bacterium
CTCGGAAGTGACCGAGGCATTGGACGAATACCTCTCAGACTTCCTGTTCCCCCCGACCGAAAACGGCGGCGACCCGCGCGCCTGCCCGCTCTGCGCCAGCGAAGGCCGCGCCAATGGCCGCCTCAGCTTGCGCGGAGGCAAGTTCGGCGCGTTTGTGGCCTGTGTGAATTATCCCGAATGCAAATTCACCCGCCGCTTTGCCCAGCCGGGCGGGGAAGGTGAGGACGGGGTGGATGACGGCGTGATCGGCCAGCACCCCGAAACCGGCGAGGATATTCACCGTAAGACCGGACGTTACGGCCCTTACGTGCAGATGGGTGAGGGCAAGGACGCCAAACGCGCCAGCATCCCCAAGGATCTCGACGATTTCGACCTCGATTGGGCGGTCAAGCTGCTCGACCTGCCGCGCATTGTCGGTGCGCACCCTGACACCGGCAAGGAAATCGAAGCCAATATCGGGCGTTACGGGCCCTATCTTCGCCACGATGGCAAATATGGGAAGCTGACCAATACCCGCGAGGTGTTCGAAGTCGGCATGAACCGCGCGGTCGATCTGTTGGCACAGGCG
This sequence comes from Alphaproteobacteria bacterium, assembly GCA_018830415.1. Taxonomy (GTDB): domain Bacteria; phylum Pseudomonadota; class Alphaproteobacteria; order Sphingomonadales; family Sphingomonadaceae; genus Erythrobacter. The sequence continues at coordinate 569 of JAHJSJ010000022.1, forward strand.
GCCAACCGGGGCGCAGGCACCCGTGCTGCGGCAGAGCCGATCGCCACGCTTGGCGCGCATCCCACCAGTGGGGGCGAGATCAAGGTGATGCCGGGCCGTTATGGCCCCTACGTCACCGACGGCACTACCAACGCCACGATCCCCAAAGACACAAAGCCCGAAGATGTGACGATTGACGCCGCCATCGCGTTGATCGACGCGCGCATTGCCAAGGGGCCGCCAGCCAAAAAGGGCCGGAAAAAAGCTGCCCCGAAAAAGGCTGCCGCCAAAAAGCCCGCCGCGAAGAAGACGCCTGCAAAAAAGAAAGCCCCGGCCAAAAAGAAAGCGGCTCCGGCGGCGGATTGATGCGGCGCGGGCGGCCATCACTGCCTTTCGCGCCGCGTTGGTAAATCATAAAGCTTTGCGACCTATCACCGAGTCCCAGGACCAGGGACCGCACCGTGATAGAAATCGAAGTCCAGAACGAAACCCACCAGACGCAGGATCGCATCCGCTTTGCTGCGGTGCCGCGTATCGGTGAGGGCATCCGCCTGCGCGCGCCCGACGGAATGTGGGCGAGCTACGATGTGCTCGACGTGTGGTATCAGAAAGCCGAGTTCGGCGATGTCTGGATGCCTTACCTGCATATCCGCATGACCCCGGGCGAGGGTGTCGGCACGCTCGACGAAGAAGATCCCTACTCCGATGATTTCGCCGCGCGTGGCCATGAAGCCGGGTTCGCGACGTTGGGCGGGGGGCGATGAACGTGCAGAATCTGATCAAGCGCAATTCCGGCCCCAACCGCCGCACCGGCATCGAAGGCAAGACGCTGGCTGAAAAGCTGGCACAAGGTGAGGCCGCGCGGGAAGCCGCCCCGGTCGCCGCGCAGCCTGACGAAATGCAATCCCGCGCACCCGCCGCGCCGATGGCGGGCGCGGACGACACGGATTCAATCGTCGCTGCGGCCAAGGCGATGCGCGATCGCTATGCGGGTTCCGCCGCGCCAGCCGCAACGGCCAAAACCTGCCTGATCGTCGATGACAGCCGGGTGATTCGCAAGGTTTCCTCCAAAATCGCGCTCAGCCTCGGCTATGTTCCGATCGAGGCGGAGAACGGCGAAGAAGCATTGGCGCGCTGCAAGAAATCCATGCCCGATCTGGTGCTGACCGATTGGAACATGCCGGAAATGGACGGCATCACCTTTGTCGCAAAACTGCGCGCCATCCCCACGCCCAAGGAACCGGTGGTGGTGTTCTGCACTTCGAACGGCGAGGCTAAGGACATCCACGACGGCATCGCCGCAGGGGCCGATGATTATATCGTCAAACCGTTCGACGAGGCCGCGCTGAAGGCCAAGCTTGAAAAGCTGGCGCGCGGGTAACTCATCACCATTCGTCACCCCGGCGCAGGCCGGGGCCCAGTGCGGAAAACAGCCGACCTGTCTAGCATGGCGCCCAACCGCCCCAATCCCACCCTGCGCCGGGATAACGAACCATCGTCATTGCGATGACACCGGGCTTGATCCGGGGTACGCGGCAATCCGTGAACTCCCATCAATGCCGCATCGGGGTTAGCGGTTTCCAACAATCGGCAAGCAGCGACATTTGTAATTCCGAACAATAAAATGCAAGCTGGGCTTAGGAGAAAACCAATGACCACCACCCAAGTCCACGTCCGCAAATCCGCGCTGAGCGAGGCCATGTTGGCCGAACTGCCCTTCGCACCCCTTGCTGAACGCGCGGTGCGGTTGGCGGTTGAAAGTTTCTCGGTCACTGCCAACAACATCACCTATGCGGTGGTGGGTGACGGGTTCAAATACTGGGATTTCTTTCCTGCTCCGGACGGCTTCGGTATTGTCCCGATGTGGGGCCATGCGCGGGTGATCGAAAGCCGCCATCCCGATTTTGCGGTGGGTGAGCGGGTCTATGGCTACCTGCCGATGGCCAGCCACCTTGATGTATTGCCGGGCAGGGTGAGCGCGGGCGGCTTTCTCGATACCACCGATTATCGCCAGCCGATGAGCCCGGTTTACAACAGCTATACGCGGCTTGCGGCTGATCCTGAACATGACCCGGCGCACGAAGGCGAGCGGATGATCTTTGGCCCGCTGTTCCGCACCGGGTTCCTGATCGAATATTTTCTGCGGGCGCAAGGGTGGTTCGGGGCGCAGCAGTTAGTCGTTACCAGCGCCTCGTCCAAAACCGCGATGGGTCTGGCCAGCGTGGCGCGGCAATTATCGCCCGGGGTGCGGCGCATTGGCCTGACGTCGATAGGCAATGTCGCATTTGTCGCGGCGAGCGGACTTTACGATCAGGTGGTCGCCTATGACGATCTTGAAAGCCTGCCGCGTGCAGCCACGGTCAGCGTTGATTTTGCCGGCAATGCCGATTTGCTGGAGCGGTTGCACCGGCACTTTGGCGATGCCTTGGCGCATTCGGCGCTGGTCGGCGCAACCCATGTTGAGGCCCGATCCACTCTGGGCGGCGGCGCGCCGTTGCCGGGGCCAAAGCCCGCGCTGTTTTTCGCGCCCGATCACGCGGTTGCCTTTTTCAAGGCGCACGGGGCCGAGGAAGGCGGCAAGCTGGTCGCATCGGCATGGCGCGAATTTCTTGCGGCAGCGGACGGCAGTATCGCGATTGAGCGCCACAAAGGCTTGGGCGCGGCGCGCGCGACCTTCCTCGAAATACTGGTGGGCAAGGTCGACCCGGCCAGGGGCATCGTGATCGAGCCTTAGGCCGGGGAGCGGCGGATCACTCCGCCGCTTCGGCCAGTTCCACGTGCTGCGGCCCACGGATCAACCCGCCGGGGGTCGCGCCCGTCCACGCGCCATCGCGGAACGTCACCGTGCCGTTCTTGATGGTGCAGACATAGCCATCGGCCTTTTGCAGCAGCCGCTTTCCACCAGCGGGCAGATCAAATGCCAGCCATGGCTTGCCCAGCTTCAACCGCTCCATGTCGATCACGTTGAGGTCGGCAAGATAACCCGGCGCGATCACCCCGCGATCTTCGAGGCCGTAAAGCAGCGCAGTATCGCGGCATTGGCGCTTGATCGCCTGTTCCAGACCGATCCTTGCCCCCCGCTTGCGGCTTTTCACCCAATGTTCGAGCATGAATGTGGGCGAGGCCGCATCGCAGATCGTCCCGCAATGCGCGCCGCCGTCTGACAGTGAATTGACCGTGTCATCGGCGTGCTGAAGGGGCACAAGAAAATCGAGATTGCCATCGGCGTAATTCAGGATTGGCAGGTAAATGAAGCCCTTGCCGTCATCGCGGCACAACAGGTCATAGGCATATTCCTGCGGATCGACCCCGGCAGCAGCGGCGCGGGCATTGATGCTGGCATCCGCCTGCGGCTCGTAATCGAAATCGGGGTCCATTTCATATTGCAGCGCCCAGCCTTGGGAGATGACCATCACCACGCCAAGGATATCCTGCGGCGCGGCGGAGTAATCATTCGGTTCAGCCAGCAGCCGCGCCTTGAACGCCGGATCGAGCAGCTTTGCCTTCTGCGCTTCCCACGGCAAGTCCTTGATTTCCTGCCAGCTTGGGCGGAAGGCAAAGGGGTTCACCGTGCCCTGCCACGCCATGATGATCCCGTTGCCGCGCA
>JAHJSJ010000234.1 GCA_018830415.1 Alphaproteobacteria bacterium
CGGCGCGGTGGAACAGGCCAAGGCGGATCAGGACTTGCTGATCGCGCATCTGGCGGAGCTGGCCGCGCTGGAACCGGTGGCAGGCGAAGAAGCACGCCTCGCCGCGACTCGCGCCGATATGCAGAAGGGCGAGCGGCTGGCGGGCGATCTGGAGGCGCTGCGCCATGTGTGGGAAGGTTCGGATTCGCCGCTCGCCGCTTTGCGCGTGGCTGCGCGCAAGCTTGACCGGATCGCGGGCGAACACGCATTGCTGACCGAGGCGCTGGCTGCGCTCGACCGCGCCGTGATCGAAGCGGGTGAGGCGGAGGACAAGCTGCAAGCCGCTGCCGAGGCGCTGCTGCACGACCCCAACGCCTTGGAAAACGCCGAAACCCGGCTGTTCGAACTGCGCGCCGCCGCTCGCAAGCACCGCTGCGAGGTGGATGACCTACCCGAATTGATGCGCACGATGCGCGGCCGACTCGACGCGATCGAGGGCGGGGAGGCGCAGTTGGACGCGCTCGAAGCCGCCGCCAAGGAAGCGCGCACTACCTACGTGGCAACGGCGCAGAAGGCACACGCAGCGCGGCTGGCGGGCGCGGCGAAGCTGGACGCGGCGGTGGCAGCGGAGCTTGCGCCGCTCAAATTGGACGCCGCGCGGTTCCTGACGCAGATCACGGCGCTGCCCGAAGACCGCTGGGGCGCAAGCGGGATGGACGCGGTCGAGTTCCTCATCTCGACCAACCCCGGCGCGGATTTTGCAGCCCTCGGCAAGATCGCGAGCGGCGGGGAATTGTCGCGCTTCATCCTCGCATTGAAGGTCGCGCTGGCCGAACAGGGCGGGGCAGCAACGATCATCTTTGACGAAATTGACCGCGGCGTGGGCGGGGCGGTGGCTTCTGCCATCGGTGAGCGGCTGGCGCGGCTGGCGTCGCGCGAAGGGCAATTGCTGGCGGTGACGCACTCTCCGCAGGTCGCGGCGCGTGGGCAGCAGCATTACCTGATCGCCAAGGCGTCCAGCGGAACGGTGACGCGCACCAGCGTGGTGCTGCTCGACGCGGTGGGCAGGCAGGAGGAGATTGCGCGCATGCTCTCAGGCGCTGAAGTGACGCCAGAGGCACGCGCGCAGGCGGACCGGTTGTTGGAGCGGGTGTGAACGGATCATCCGACACTGTGCTGGATCGGCAGGTCTGGAATATGTTGAACGGCCGTCTGACGCATCTGGCGCTTGGCGTGGGCGATGCCCTGCGGCTCGATGCACGTTATGGCCCCTTTGCCGCCGCCCGCGATCAATCTGAGGCGGCGCAGGCTGCGTTGGGGCGGATCGTGCTCGAATACGGAGGCGAAGCATGGCTGGTGGAGCCTGGAGAATGGCCCGCTCCGCCCGGCACGAAGGTCGTTCGCACCATGCACCTGCTTCAAATGATCGCTGATGACCCGCCCATATCGGCGACGGTAGCCGATCCTCGGATTGTTGAACTGGACAAAGGCGATGCCGCGGCGATGGCGGCAATTGCCCATGCGACGGAGCCGGGGCCGTGGAGAGAGCTGACTCACTGCTATACCCGTTGTTCAGGCATCAGGAATGGATCTGGCCTTGCGGCCATGGCCGGACAAAGGATGCTTCCCGCGCCCGGATTGGCGGAAGTGAGCGCAGTTTGCACCTGGCCTGAATTTCGCGGGCAGGGGATGGCCTCGCGCCTGATCCAGCATATCATGGCGCGAATGCGGAACGAGGGTGAGACGCCTTACCTCCATTCCTATGCTGCGAACGAGGGAGCGATTGCACTTTACCGATCATTGGGATTCAGGCCTCGCCGTTCGATGGTGGTCACGGTATTGACCGCGGCATGAGGATTCTTTCCAGTCTCATGACAAAAACCGGCAGGGCACCCGATGGGGTCGTGGGATGAGCGCCACCATCACCGAAGCCGATGCCGCCAACGAGCTGATGCGGCTCGCGCGCGCGATTGCCAGGCATGACCGGCTGTATCACGCCGAGGATTCGCCGGAGATTTCCGATCCTGAATATGACGCGCTGGTGCGCCGCAATGCTGAACTGGAAGCGGCGTTTCCGCATCTGATTCGCGACGACAGCCCCTCGCGCAAGGTCGGCCATGCCATCGCCGCTTCGCCATTGGGCAAGGTCACGCATGAGGTTCGGATGATGAGCCTCGACAATGCGTTCTCGCCAGAGGAAGTCGCGGAATGGCTGGCGCGGATGCGGCGGTTTTTGAACCTGCCCGAGGATGCGCCGTTGGCGTTGACCGCAGAGGACAAGATCGACGGGCTGTCGTGCTCGCTGCGCTATGAAGACGGCGTGTTGGTGCGCGCCGCGACGCGCGGCGATGGGCAGGTGGGAGAGGATGTGACGGCGAATGTGCAGTTCATCGATGATATTCCCAAGGTCATAAAGCCCCTTCCCTTGAGGGAAGGGGTTGGGGATGGGTGTTCGGCGCCCGCAGGCGTGGAACCCCCACCCCCGGCCCCTCCCCAATGGGAGGGGAGTATTCCCGCCATCTTCGAGGTGCGCGGGGAGGTTTATATGGAAAAACAGGCCTTTACCGCAATCAATGCTGCGCAGCATGAGGCGGGGGGGAAGCTGTTTGCCAACCCTCGCAATGCGGCGGCAGGATCGCTGCGGCAGAAGGATGCGAATGTCACCGCCAGGCGTCCCTTGCGGTTCTGGGCGCATGGCTGGGGCGCGGCGTCAAAGGTTCCGGGCGCGACCCAGACCGAGGTGGTGGAATGTCTGCGCGCGTGGGGATTTCCGATCTCGCCGCTGTTCACCCGGGTCGAAGGCGGGGCGGATGATCTGGTTGCGCATTTCGATGCGATCGGCGCAGCGCGGCCCGATCTGCCCTATGATATTGACGGGGTGGTTTACAAACTCGATCGGATCGATTGGCAGGAACGGCTGGGTTTTGTCGCCAAAGCCCCGCGCTGGGCGTTGGCGCACAAGTTCCCGGCTGAGCGCGCGGAAACATTGGTGCAGGGGATCGATATTCAGGTGGGCCGCACCGGCAAGCTGACCCCGGTGGGCCGCCTCGCTCCGGTGCTGGTCGGCGGGGTGACGGTCACTAATGTCACACTTCACAACCGCGACGAGATCGCGCGGCTGGGGCTACGGGTGGGCGACCGGGTGGTGATCCAGCGCGCGGGCGATGTGATCCTGCAGGTGGTCGAAAACCTGACCCGCGATGAAGAACGCCCGGCCTTCCCGTTCCCCGATCACTGCCCCGAATGCGGCAGCGAGGCGGTGGCCGAGGAGGGCGAGGTCGATGTGCGCTGCACCGGCGGGCTGATCTGCCCGGCGCAGCGCACCCAGCGATTGGAACATTTCGTCAGCCGCAAGGCATTGGATATCGAGGGGCTGGGTGAGAAAACCATCGCGCAGTTTTTCGCGCTGGGCTGGCTGGAAAGCCCGGCGGATATTTTCCGTCTGCGGCAGCGGCGCAGCGATATTCTTGCGCTGGAGGGGTGGCAGGAAAAGTCGGTCGACAACCTGCTCGCCGCAATCGAAGCCAAGCGCGCGCCGGATGCGGCGCGGCTGCTGTTCGGGCTGGGCATCCGCCACGTGGGCGAGGTTACGGCGCGCGATCTGATGAAGCATTTTCACACACTTGAGGCGCTGCGCGCAGTGGCCGAGGCAGCCCGATCCTCCCCGGAACGGGGAGGTGGCGGCAGCGGAGCTGCTGACGGAGGGGACTCGGAGGGAATACCGGGGATTGCCGAGATTCCCCTCCACCACGACCTTGCAGGTCGCGGTCCCCCTCCCCGTGCCGGGGAGGATTTGCTGGCGATTGATGGTATCGGGCCTTCGGTGGTCGAGGCGCTCGGCGATTTCTTCCATGAGCCGCACAATGTCGCGGTGTGGGAGGACTTGCTCAGCCAGGTCTCGCCACCGCGCTACGAGGTTGTCACCCTTGCCAGCCGGGTTGCGGGCAAGACCGTGGTGTTCACCGGCAAGCTGGAAACCATGAGCCGCGATGAAGCCAAGGCACAGGCCGAACGGTTGGGGGCCAAGGCGGCGGGCAGCGTCAGTGCAAAAACCGATCTGTTGGTCGCCGGTCCCGGTGCGGGGTCAAAGATGAAGAAAGCCGCCGAACTTGGGATCGAAGTGATGGACGAGGCGGGCTGGGCAGCGATTGTCGCTGAGGCGCTGGGAAACTGATGGACTTGCTGCACGAACTCCATCCGCAAGCCTTGCGCATCGCCGGCCTGCTGCGTGCCCGGGGCGAGACAGTCGCGGTGGCGGACGGGGCGACCGGGGGCTTGATCGCCGCCACCTTGCTGACTGTGCCGGGCGCGCTTGATTTCTTTGTCGGCGGCGGCGTGGTCTATTCCTTCCGCGCCCGCGACGTGCTGTTCGATCTGCCGCGTGACGCCTACAAGGGGATGCGCGGGGCCAGCGAAGAATACGCGATGCTGCAAGCCCGCGCGATCCGCGACAATTTCGGCGCAGACTGGGGCCTGGCCGAGAGCGGGTCGGTCGGCGGCTCCAATCACCCCAGCGGCGCGCCCGCGGGACGTAGTGTCGCCGCGTTGGCGGGGCCGGGGGGCGAGTTCACCCGCCTAGTTGAAACAGCTTCGGATGACCGCATCGCCAACATGGCCGCCTTCACCCGCAACGCGCTGACGCTGCTGGAAACCACCCTTGTAGCCGCCTAGCGCATCCGTCTCCGCCGCAGCCACAATATCGCCCAATCGCCGCGTTGCAGCCGTGCGGCCATGCGGAAGCCAGCGCGGTGCATCGCGCGCCTGACCGCCGCTTCCTGTTCGCCCGCGAGCAATCCGGCGAGTAACAAGCTGCCCCCCGGCGCGATCACGCGCGCAAAATCGGGCGCGAGCTCCACCAGCGGCCCGGCGAGGATGTTGGCGATTAGCAGGTCATACGGCCCGCGCACCTTGATCAGCGGATCGTCCATCCCGTCGGCCACCACCATTACCGCCTCACCCGCGCGCGGGCCAAGCGGGATGGCGTTCAATGCGGCGTTTTCCTCGACCACCGGCACGCAGACCGCGTCGATATCGGTAAGGGTGGTGCGCGCACGCGGCCACAGCGCCAGCGCCGCAAAGCCGAGCAAGCCGGTGCCGGTGCCGATATCGGCAATATTGCGCGCGACCATGCCGCTCGCCTTGATCGCGTCCAGCATTTCGAGGCACCCGGCGGTGGTGCGGTGCTGCCCGGTTCCGAAGGCCTGACTGGCTGGGATCACAAAGTCGATGGCTTGCGGGTCGGCGGGGTAATCGGGCGTGTGGACGTGGAACCGCCCGGCTCGGATCGGGGTGACATTGTGCTGGCTCAGCGTCACCCAATCCTGCGGGGGGAGTTCCTCGACGGTGAGTTTTGGGGGTTTGCCTGCAAACAGGCCGGTCAGAGCGTCCTTCTCGGCCTTGCCGGGTTTGCGCGGATACCAGCCTTCGAGCACCCAGTCGTCGGGCTTGTTCTCTGCTTCCTCGCGCCCGGCGATGACCAGTTCGTAGTCCCAGTCGTCGATGAGGTCGTGGGCCAGCAGCGCCGCCTGCACTTTGCGCTTGGGCGCGAAAGCCGATAGCTTCCAGGTGATTTCACCGAACAAAGCTGGCTCCATTGGCGTCGATCACCGCACCGGTCATGCTTGGGGGGGCATCGAGCGCGCAGAAGGTGATGATCGCAGCGATTTCGTCCGGTGTCGCCACCCGGCCCAACGGAATGTCGGCCAGCAATCCCGGCCCGCCGCGGCTGGCGAGGTAATCATCGGCCATGCTGGTGTCGGTAAAGCCGGGGGTGATCGCGAAGCTCAGGATGCCGTCTTTGGCATAGGCGCGGGCGATGGTCTTGTGCATCGCCACCATCCCGCTTTTGGCTGCGGCATAATGCCAATGCGCCGGCGAATCCCCGCGATAGGCCGCGCGGCTCGCCACATGAACCAGTCGCCCTGCAAAACCGCGCGCCTGCCAGTGCAGCACCGCCAGCCGCGAAAGCTGCGCGGCGGCGGTGAGGTTGACCCGCAAGGTATCCTCCCACGCATCCAGCCATTCGATGTCCGATCGGTCGAGCCGGTTGGCCTCGAACCGCCCGGCATTATTGACCACCGCGTCAATTTCCCCGCCCGCCAGTTCCAGCGCCGCTTCCCACAGGGCCTGCACGGCCAGCGGATCGCCGAAATCGGCGGCGATGATCGGCGGTGCGCCTGGCGCAGCGGGTTGCGGGCGTGAGGCATGGCCGATCACCGGCACGCCCTTTGCTGCCAATGATTCGAGTGCCGCCTTGCCAATTCCGCGGCTTGATCCGGTTACAAGAATGTGTCCCATGCAAGTGCCTATCCGAAACTTTGCAAGCTGTGTCCACCGCTCGCCGCTTGCTTCAAGCGATAGCGATGCTTAGTGGGATGGCAAAAGCCAGCGACCAGACGGGATCATCATGAACCAAAGACCACTTTCCCCACACTTGCAGATTTGGCGCTGGGGGCCGCATATGCTGGTATCAATCCTGCACCGCGCCACCGGTGACGGCTTGGCGCTGGTTGGCCTTGCCGTGCTGGTGTGGTGGCTGGGCGCGCTGGCGAGCGGGCCTGCTGCCTATGCCAGCTTCCAGTCGATCATGGGATCGCCTGTGGGCATGGTGGTGCTGGTCGGCCTGTCATGGGCGTTCTTCAATCACATGATGAGCGGGCTGCGCCACTTCGTGCTCGATATCGGCGCTGGCTATGAACTCGATACCAATCGCCTCTGGTCAATCGCCGCTCCGGTGATTGCCATTATTCTCACCGCGGGCTTATGGGCCCTGATCCTGCTGCGCTGAGGAGACAGGCATATGGGTAACGGAACTTCCATCGGACGCGTTCGCGGTCTGGGTGCATCGCACCACGGCGCGCATCACTGGCTGGTGCAGCGCTTTACCGCGATCGGCAATGTGGTGTTGATGAGCTGGCTGCTGGTCAGCCTCGTGATGCTCGGTGATTATGGCTATGCCAGCGTCACCAAGTGGCTTTCGCAGCCGGTGGCGGCGGTGCCGATGATCCTGTTGGTGATCAGCCTGTTCTGGCACGCGCGGCTTGGCCTGCAGGTGTTGATCGAGGATTATGTCCACAACGCCGGCACCAAGTTCGGAGCGCTTGTCGCGCTCAATCTCGCAATTTTCGGCGGCGGCGCCTTTGCCATTTTCAG
>JAHJSJ010000235.1 GCA_018830415.1 Alphaproteobacteria bacterium
GCTCGGCATTGAAACGCTGGGCGGGGTGTTCACCCGCATGATCGATCGCAACACCACCATCCCGACCAAGAAGACCCAGACCTATTCGACCGCCGAAGACAATCAGAACGCGGTCACGATCAAGGTCTATCAGGGCGAACGCGAAATGGCGGCGGATAACAAGATCCTCGGCAATTTCGACCTGATCGGTATTCCTCCGGCGCCGCGCGGCGTGCCGCAGATCGAAGTCACCTTTGACATCGACGCCAACGGCATTGTCAGCGTTGCGGCCAAGGACAAGGGCACCGGCAAGGAACAGACGATCAAGATTCAGGCGTCGGGCGGTCTGACCGACAATGACATTGATCAGATGGTCAAGGACGCGGAAAAGTTTGCCGACGAAGACAAAAAACGCCGCGCCGCTGCCGAAGCCCGCAATCAGGCCGACAGCCTTGTTCACGCGACCGAAAAGCAGCTTGAGGAACATGGCGACAAGATCGACGCCGCAACCAAGACCGCCGTCGAAGAAGCCATCGCGGCGACCAAGACCGCGCTTGAAGGCGGCGACGCCGATGACATCAATGCCAAGGCGCAAGCCTTGACCGAAGCGGCGATGAAGATGGGCCAGCAGATCTACGAAAAGCAGCAGGCCGCAGGCCCCGATGGCGACGCGCCAGCAACGGGCGAAGCCGCCGCCGACGAAGAAGTCGTCGACGCCGAATTCTCCGAGGTTGATGAAGACAAGAAGGGCTAACGCCCCGATGCATCCCGCTGACCTGCCGCTGCGACCGGATCATGCATCCGGCGCGGCGGCGGGCGGTGGTCACGGGGAATAGGTCAAGACCATGTCCAGCGCCCAGATTGATTATTACCAGACGCTCGAATGCGCCCGCGATGCGGATGGCGCGACGCTGAAAAGCGCCTATCGCAAACTCGCGATGAAGTTCCACCCGGATCGCAATCCGGGCGATGCCGCGTGCGAGGCCAAGTTCAAGGCGATCAACGAGGCCTATGATTGCCTCAAAGACCCGCAAAAACGCGCTGCCTATGATCGCTACGGCCATCAGGCCTTCACCCAAGGGATGAACGGCGGCGGCGGTTTCGGCGGCGGCGGGCGCGGCGATTTTTCTGATATCGGCGATATCTTCGAAACGATCTTCGGCAGTGCCTTTGGCGGCGGCGGCGCGCAGCGACAGCAGAACCGGCGCGGCGCAGACTTGCGCTATGATATGCAGGTCACGCTTGAAGAGGCGTTCCACGGCAAATCGACCGAAATCGAAATCGAAGTTTCGCAAGCCTGCGACACCTGCAACGGCAGCGGCGCCACGCCCGGCACCAGCGAACGCCAGTGCAACCTGTGCCACGGCAACGGCAGTGTGCGCGCCAAGCAAGGCATGTTCGTGATCGAACGTCCGTGCCCCACCTGCAACGGGCGCGGCAGCGTGATTGAAAACCCGTGCCGTGATTGCCGGGGTGAAGGGCGGGTGGACAAGGCCCAGACGCTATCCGTCGACATTCCCGCCGGGGTTGATACCGGCACCCGCATCCGCCTGTCAGGCAAGGGCGAGGCTGGCCAGCGCGGTTCGCCTGCTGGCGATCTGTATATTTTCCTCCACGTCGCGCAGCATTCGGTGTTTGAACGCGAAGGCACCACGCTCGCCACCCGCATTCCGGTGAGCTTCACCACCGCATCATTGGGTGGCTGCGTCGAGATTCCTGATCTGGACGGCTCGACCAATCGACTCGACATTCCGGCGGGGATTCAGTCGGGCAAGCAGTTGCGGATTCGCGGCGCAGGGATGCCAGTGCTGCAAGGGCGCGGGCGCGGCGATCTGGTGGTGGAAATCGCGGTGGAAACACCGACCAAGCTTTCGCGCCGCCAGAAAGAAATCCTCGAAGAATTCCGCGCCACCGAAACCGGTGATGAATGCCCCGAAAGCCGCGGGTTTCTCGACAAGCTCAAGGAAGTCTTCGGGGGTTAGGGTCAGGACCTATTAACCCAACCGCTCGCGCACTTCGAGGCGGATCTGTTCGATCAGCCCGCGCCCGCAGCGCCCCAACCCCTCCTCCTCGTCCAGCACGGCGAGGAATACTGCGCATTTGGCAGCGTCAATGGCTTCGCGCGGCATCCCCCCGCTGACGGTTGAGGCAACCAGATCGATCATCCGTTCGGCCCCGTGCAGGCGCCCCCACAGGTAATCATTCTCACGGTAATCGCGGCTGAAGAACGCACCGAAATTATAAAACTCGATCCCGCGCAGGGTCGCCGCGGTGCCGCCTTCGCGGATGCTGCGGGCGTCTTCGGGCGAGATGCGGTCGATCTTGACCGGGTTGAATTCATCCAACCCTTCACGCCGCGACAGGGGCAGGGTGGCGACATCGTAGAACGGAAAGCCCAGATAGGTCAGCAGCATCCGCCGCTTGAGATTTTTGGGCATATCTTCAAGCGCATCGATCAGCATTTCTTCGGCGGCCAGATCGGTCGTTGGCAACAGGCGTTCGGTGGCGAGGAAATCGAGCACTGCGCCGGGGGCTTGCCGCGCGTTGGCGGCCAATTGCGCGAACCGGGGCGATTGCAGCACGCCATCATCCGCGCGGTAATAGAGCGCGAGTATCTCGTAGAGACGGTCACGTGCTAGGTCGAGCGCATCGTCCGAGATTTCGGGATCAAGCGGCCAGTCACGCGCCAGTTTGCGCGCCAGCAATTGTAACCGGCGCATGCGAAACCCGGTGTCATGCGTACGGAAAAACGCGATTGCGCCCACGTTTGCGCCGCCATGTTCATCGGTAAGCCGATCAAGCCCGCGCTCCTCCAACTCGCCGCGCAAAGCATGAATGATCGGCGCGGGATCACCTTGATCCTGCCCAGAGGCCTTCAGCGTCAACCGCGCAAGTTGATCGAGGATGCCTTCAAACTTGGTCAGGGCATAGGCGCCAAACGCGTATCCGGCACGTTCGGCTGCGGCCTGCTGCGCCTTGGCCCGCCATCCCGCGAGCCGTTTGGGCGTCGGCCGGTCGAGCAGGAAGGTGTAGCCGAACAGCTTTTCCACCGCGAGGTCGATATCGGTCTGCAAATCCATCACGATCCGCTTCTGCCGCGCCGCATCGCGCGATTGCTGATCGATCCGTTCCAGATCATCGCGGATCGGCTGTTCGCGCGGGATAGTGGACAGTGAACCGAAAATCGCTCCGAAAAAGCCCACTTCAGCGGTGCGGGTACCGGGATCGATCCCGCCGCCATCGGGGCGCGGGTCTAGATAGACGAACCGCCGGTCGACCTCGCGTTGCGCCGGGCGGCCATGAAGCGCGGATAGCGCCGCCCCGAACGGTGCGTTGACCAGCACCGATCCGTCGATCAGCGCAACATCATCAACCGTCCCGCGTGCAACATGGGTCGGCATGATCCTCCCCAGAAATGCCCCGCGTGTGGCCCAGTGGTGGCCTTCTGCCTCGGCCAAGTGGTCAATCTCTGCCAGAGTGAGCGGGGGGAATGCTCCCGGAAAGCTCGCCGTGGCGCGCGCGGCGAGCACCAGTTCAAGCCGGTCGGCAAGGCCAATGGCAGGATCATTGCCCACCCGTGCGCGGAAACAGATTGGCAGGCGGTGCTCCGCTTCTTCAATCTGCGGCGGGGAATTGAGCCGCAGGGTTTCGGGATGACCGCGAAAATCGGTAACAGTTACCGCCAGATCAACCGGATAGCCCGGCGGTAGCAGCGCGATGCCATCGCCTTCTGCCGCCATCTTACCCAGCGCCTCATACAGCATCGCCGAAAACTGATACCCCGAAAACGGCGGACTGAACCAGCGCCCGCGCACCAGCCGCGAAACCTTGCGCCGCACTTCGGCGCGGGTTTCGGGTGAGACGGTGGCGCTCACCGCGTTGCCCGGTCTGCGCAGCACCCATTCCGCAATCGGCTGCGCCCAGAACTTGGCATAACGCCACATTGGTTCGGCATCGGGATCGGTCAGCTTGCTGACATCGGCGTTTTCCAGCCACAGGTCGGTCAGCGGTTCAAGGCTGTGCCCGGCATGGATCGCCTGCGCCAGAAACACCGCGTTGATCCCGCCTGCGCTCGCCCCGGTGAGGATATCGGGCAGCACCCGCAGTTTCAGCCCGTGATCGCGTTCGATCGCTTCAAGAAATTCGCGATAGGCCGCCGCGACCCCGCCCAATGTCACGTCAGACGGATGGTGGAACGCCCGGCTCGCGCGGGCGAGGTGCCACACTTCCTTGGTGATGCCGTGCATATATACCGCCAGGCTGACGCCGCCGTAGCAGACAAGGGCAAGACGCAGTTCTTTTTGGCGCATGAAGGGGTTCCTAACGTGCAATTGCTCTCCAACGCAATTGCGTTCTTTATCTGTTCTGGTTACAGAATCGCGCATGGCGAAATCAAAAAAGCGGTTTGTGTGTCAGGCGTGCGGCTCGGTTTCCCCGCGCTGGCAGGGGCAATGCGCCGATTGCAGTGCGTGGAACACGCTGGTGGAGGATGTTCCGGCCACGGTGTTTTCGCAAAAGCATGACCTTTCGCGCGGCGGGCGGGCGGTGGCGTTTGAACCGCTCAATGCGCCGACGCAGCTTCCGGTGCGCAAATCGACCGGGATGGCGGAATTTGACCGGTCGCTGGGCGGCGGGCTGGTGCCGGGCAGCGCGGTGCTGATCGGCGGCGATCCGGGGATCGGCAAATCGACCTTGTTGCTTCAATGCGCGGCCACCATCGCGCGATCTGGCAATGATGTGGTCTATGTCAGCGGTGAAGAGGCCGCGGGCCAGGTGCGGCTGCGCGCTAGCCGCATGGGTGTGGCCGATGCGCCGATCCGGCTCGCTTCGGAAACATCGGTGCGCGATATTCTGACGACGCTGGGTGAGAGCGATCCGCCCGCGCTGCTGGTGATCGATTCGATCCAGACGATGCATTCCGACACTATCGAAGGCGCGCCCGGCACGGTCAGCCAGGTGCGCGGATGCGCGCTCGAACTGATCCGCTATGCCAAGGAAACCGGCTGCGTGGTGGTGCTGGTCGGCCATGTCACCAAGGACGGCACGATTGCCGGGCCGCGCGTGCTGGAACACATGGTCGATGTGGTGATGAGTTTCGAAGGAGAACGCAGCCACCAGTACCGCATCCTGCGCGCGTTGAAGAACCGGTTCGGCGCGGTCGATGAAATCGGCGTGTTCGCGATGGCGAATGAAGGGCTGGAGGAAGTCGCCAATCCTTCGCTGCTGTTCCTGTCGGGCCGCGATGCGCCGCTGGCGGGCAGTGCGGTATTCCCGGCATTGGAAGGTACGCGCCCGGTGCTGGTGGAAATTCAGGCGCTGATCGTCCGGCTGCAATCGGGCGCAACCCCGCGCCGCGCAGTGGTGGGCTGGGACAGCGGGCGCATGGCGATGCTGCTCGCGGTGCTCGAATCGCGCTGCGGGCTGAATTTCAGCTCGGCCGAGGTCTATCTGAACATCGCCGGGGGATACCGCCTGACCGATCCGGCGGCAGACCTTGCGGTGGCTGCGGCGCTGGTATCGGCGCTGGCCGACCGGCCACTGCCTGACAAGGCGGCGTGGTTCGGGGAAGTATCGCTGGCAGGCGAGATTCGCCCGGTCGCCCATGCTCCGCTGCGCCTGCGCGAAGCGGCCAAGCTGGGCTTTGCCCGCTGCTATGGCCCGGCGGGCGCGGCGGCCGGCGCACCGGGGGCGGAGTTTCGCGGATTGGGGCAATTGGCGAACCTCGTTGACCAGGTGATGGGTAACGCATAATCGTGTCGGCCATGACCGGCTTCGACATCATCATCCTGATCATCATCGGCGTTGCCGCTGTTGGCGGGTTCATGCGCGGATTGGTGCAAGAAGTGCTGTCGCTCGCATCGTGGATCATGGCTGCAGTCGCGCTCCATTTCATGCATCCGGTGCTGACCGATGGGCTGCGCAATGTTTACAGCGCTGAACCGACGACCCCGCTGCTGGCTTTCGTGCTGCTGCTGCTGATCCCCTATGCGGCGATGAAGGTGATCATCGGCACGGCAAGCGGCGCGTCAGATGGCGCGATTCTCGGCCCGATTGATCGTGTGCTCGGCTTTGGCTTCGGCGCGATCAAAGGCGTGCTGATCGCGATTTTCGCGTTTTCGCTGCTGGCCATCGGGTTTGACGATTCGTGGGGTTACAAGGGGCGACCCACCTGGATAACCACCGCGCGCACCTATCCTGCCGCCGATACGTTCTCACGCGATTTGCTGCCGATGATTGCGGTGCGGCGTGATGAATTGCGCCGCGAATCCGAAGCGCAGGAAGCCGCGGCAGCAAAGGCTGCGGGCTGATCGCCATGACTGCAACGCGCCCGGCGAAGCTTTATTCGCCCGCGCTGCTTGGTCTGGCGACCGGGCTGGCGCGGTTTCCCTTCGACCCTGCGCTGCCATTGCAGGCCGAAGCCAGATCGCGCACTTGCGGCAGTGCCGTGACGATCGGATTGGTACTGGATCAGCATGGGTGCATCGCCGGGATCGGGATGCAGATCAGCGCCTGCGCCATTGGTCAGGCATCGGCGGCGCTACTGGCCGAAAGTGCAGCAGGCGCCGACGCAGGCTCCATCACCACCACAACCGAAGCGCTGGAACGCTGGCTGGCAGGCGAGGGGACTTTGCCGCCGTGGTCCGGATTGGCTGTACTGGCTCCCGCGCGCGAACACACTGGCCGCCATGGTGCCTTATTGTTGCCGTGGAAGGCTGCCTGCATGGCGCTTTCAAGCGGCGCGGCCTGCGGCTAGGGATTGAACAACAAGGCCGCGACAAAGGCTGCGCGAAGGGGATAGAGAAACATGGCTGAAGCGCAGGCGCTCGCGGATCGCGAGCCGAGCGAGAAGGAAATCCGGCTGGTGATCGGCGCATCGAGCGCGGGCACGATCTTCGAATGGTACGTTTTCTTCATCTATGGCACGCTCGCCTACATCCTCAAGGATGCGTTCTACGCCACCGACAACGAAACGCTGGGCCTGTTGCTGGTGTGGTCGACGTTCGCCGTCGGCTTCGCCTTTCGACCGCTCGGCGCAATCCTGTTCGGATTTCTGGGTGATCGGTTGGGGCGCAAATACACCTTTCTTGTCACGGTAACACTGATGGGGATTGCCACCGCTGGGGTTGGCCTGATCCCAACGGTCGATAGCATCGGCATGGCCGCGCCGATTATCGTGATTTTGCTGCGGATCCTTCAGGGGCTGGCGCTGGGCGGCGAATATGGCGGGGGGGCGATCTATGTCTCCGAACACGCGCCGCCGGAAAAACGCGGGTTTTACACCAGCTTCATTCAGGCCAGCGTGGTCGGCGGATTTGTGCTGTCGATCATCGTGGTGCTCGCCTGCCGGTCGCTGATCCCGGCCGAAGCGTTTGAGGAGTGGGGGTGGCGTGTGCCATTCCTGCTTTCCATCGCGCTGCTGGTGATTTCGCTCTGGATGCGGCTCAAACTGTCGGAAAGCCCGGTGTTTCAGGCGATGAAAGAGGCGGGCGAAACAGCGGGCAATCCGTTTGTCGAAAGCTTTACCTATCCTGGCAATCGCAAGCGCATCTTCGTTGCGCTGTTCGGCATCACCGGCATCCTGACAACGATCTGGTACACCGCGTTTTTTTCAGGGATGAGCTTCCTGCGCGGGCCGATGCATGTCGATGATCTGACGGTGGAGTTGATCCTGCTGGTATCGGGTCTGATGTCGATGGGATTCTATGTGGCGGTGGGCAGATGGTCTGACCGGGTAGGGCGCAAGCTGCCGATCATTATCGGCGCGGTTGCGGCGCTGGCGCTGCTGTTCCCGCTGTTCTGGCTGATGGGAAGCCTCGCCAACCCCGCGTTGGCCGACGCGGCAGAGCGCACGCCGATTATGGTCAGCGGGCCGCAGTGCCAAACCGATCCCTTTGCCGAATTGTTCCAACGCGATCAGACCGATTGCGGCAAGGTGCTGGAAACGCTGACGGCCTCGGGCGTGCCTTATACCTTGACGCCGGGTGACACCGTGACGCTTTCCGCAGGCGACAACCCGGTGGCGATTGATCCCGCGTGGTTCAGCGATGGCGCAGCACGGCGGGCGGGCATTCATGCGGCGCTGGGAGAATATGGGTTTGATTGCGCCAAACAGCGTCCGGCCACCGCCAACCTGATCGGGATCGTCGGCGTGCTGTTGGCGCTCGGCCTGTTGTCGGCGCTTACCTATGGGTCGGTCGCAGCGCTGCTGTCGGAAATGTTTCCGCCGCGCATCCGCTATTCATCAATGTCTATTCCCTACCATATCGGGGCAGGCTATCTTGGCGGGTTCCTGCCACTGATCGCAGGCGTGATCGTGGCCCGCACCGGCGATATTTACGCCGGGCTGTGGTACACGATCGCCGTAGTCGCTTTCGGCCTACTGGTGGCATGGTGGGGGATTCCCGGCGGACCGCCCAAAGATTTCGCTGATGATTGACGGGGCGCCGAAAGATAGGTCAGCCTTGCCCCCGTCTAGCCTGCGCTTGACCATCGATAGGGGTGCGCTTGCCGCCAATTGGTGCGCATTAGATGCGCTTTCGCGTGGGGCTAAAACCGGAGCAGCGGTCAAGGCGGATTGCTATGGCTTGGGCGTTGACGCCTGCGTTCCGGTGCTGCGCGATGCGGGGTGCGAGACGTTTTTAGTCGCGCATTGGAGCGAGGTGGCAGCCGTTTCTCGCCACGTTCCTGCACCGCAAATCGCTGTTTTGCATGGCGTTTTGAGCGAGGCTGAGTGCGCCTATGCGCGCAATTCCGGCGCGGTTCCGGTCATCAATTCGCTCGATCAAGCCGCGCTATGGAGCGCCAGCGGGGGCGGGCGATGCCACCTGATGATCGACACCGGCATCAACCGTCTCGGCATCGCGCCAGACGAGGCAAAAGACCAGAGAATTGTAGCACTTGCGGTCGATATTCTGATGAGCCACCTCGCCTGCGCAGATGAAGACAGCCCGATGAACCCGCGCCAACTCGCCGCTTTGCACAGCGTCGCGGCGGTCATCCCGCATCAGCGTCTAAGCATCGCCAACAGCGCCGGGATCGCGCTTGGCGCGGACTATGCCCTTGATCTGACACGCCCCGGCCTTGCGCTTTATGGCGGCGTGCCGCGCGGGGAACTCACCGGATTGATCCAACCGGTCGCGCAGGTCGAGGCCGCGATTTTGCAAACCCGGACACTGCGTAGCGGGGATAGTGTCGGTTACAACGCCACCTTCACCGCCTCTGCGCCAATGCGGGTGGGCACTGTTGCGATGGGCTATGCCGATGGATTCCTGCGCAGCCGCGGCCCCGGCAATGCGTTCAGTCACCACGGCCGCCATCTCCCCATACTCGGCAAAGTGTCAATGGACATGGTGGTGGTCGACCTTACCGCAGCCCCCGATTTGTCCACCGGAGACTGGCTGAGCGTGCCGTGGGACATTGCCGATGCTGCGCGGCAAAATGCTCTGTCGCCTTATGAAATGCTGACCACAATCGGCCAGCGCCTGCGCCAGTCCTGACCGGTTCATCAAGGTGATGTTGCACCGCAGCTTGTGCGGGTGCTAAGACGACAATTCAGTGTCATCTTACAAGGTCGGAAACACAATGGCTGGCAGAGCAAAAGCAGCATCGGGCGAGGCAGGCGATGCCATCATTATCAAGAAATACGCCAACCGTCGGCTGTATAACACTTCGTCATCCAGCTACATCACGCTTGACGATCTTGCCAAAATGGTTCGCGAAAACATCGAATTTCAGGTGATTGACGCCAAGAGCGGTGATGACATCACCCATTCGATCCTGACCCAGATCATCATGGACGAAGAAGCCAATGGCGAACAGATGCTCCCCGTCAGTTTTCTGCGCCAACTGATCGGGATGTATGGTAATTCGATGCAGGCGATGATGCCATCATACCTTGAAGCCAGCATGGCCAATTTCCGCGAAAATCAGTCCAAAATCCGCGAAGTGTTCGAAAAAGGCATGGCCAGCAATCCCTTCACCGCGATTCATGAAACCAACATGGCGATGATGCGCGCGGCCGCGAATGTGTTTCTGCCGGGCGCGTCCAAACCGAAAGACAAGCCCGCAGCCCCGGCTGATCCGGCCAATGACGAGCTGGCCGTGCTGCGCGAACAGATGGCCGCGATGCAAAAGAAGCTGGACGAATTGGGCAAATAACGCGAAGCGCGGCGCGCCTGCGGCGCTTGGCCGTTTGAGCTTAGTCAGGAATTCGTTGGTGTCCCAGATCCGTCACGCCCTTACGATCAAGCGCGAAGATGATTTCGCCAAGTGGTATCAGGAAGTTATCAGCGCCGCTGATCTCGCCGAAGAATCCGGTGTGCGCGGCTGCATGGTTATCAAGCCGTGGGGTTATGGCATCTGGGAACGCATTCAGCGCCTGATGGATGATAGGATAAAGGCCGCAGGGGTGCAGAATTGCTACTTCCCGCTGTTCATCCCGCTCGCCAATTTCACCCGCGAGGCTGAGCATGTCGAAGGCTTTGCCAAGGAAATGGCGGTTGTCACCCACCACCGGCTGATTTCGGATGGCAAGGGCGGCCTGATCCCCGATCC
Source organism: Alphaproteobacteria bacterium (assembly GCA_018830415.1). GTDB lineage: Bacteria > Pseudomonadota > Alphaproteobacteria > Sphingomonadales > Sphingomonadaceae > Erythrobacter. The sequence goes on from JAHJSJ010000235.1 coordinate 10,534, forward strand.
CGCAGCAAAGCTTGAAGAACCATTGGTGGTGCGCCCGACGTCCGAAACGATCATCGGCGATGCAATGGCGCGCTGGATCCAGTCGTGGCGCGATCTGCCGCTGCTCACCAATCAATGGGCCAACGTGGTGCGCTGGGAAATGCGCACGCGGATGTTCCTGCGCACCAGCGAGTTTCTTTGGCAGGAAGGCCATACCGCGCACGAAAACCGAGAGGATGCACTGGCCGAAACTCACCGCGCGCTGGAAATGTATCGGGCGTGTGCCGAGGATGACCTCGCCTTGCCGGTGATTGCGGGCGAGAAGCCTGAGAATGAACGCTTCCCCGGTGCAGTGGAAACCTGGTCGATCGAAGCGATGATGCAGGATGGCAAGGCGCTGCAGGCGGGCACA
>JAHJSJ010000023.1 GCA_018830415.1 Alphaproteobacteria bacterium
CAACTAAGGCGCGAATTCGCCGACAAGCAATTGGGGATTGCCCTGGCATCGCTGCAAGACGCTCGCAATGAAGCCCGCCGTCAGCAGGCCTATGTTGAGCGGGTTTCTCAGCCCAGCCTTCCGGATGATGCGGTCGAACCAAGAAGGCTTCGCGGCGTTCTGGCCACGCTGATTATCGGACTGGTCGCGTGGGGCATTCTTACCATGCTTCTCGCAGGCGTGCGCGAACACAAGCATTGACGTGATGGCAGGCTCGTTTGCTGAATCCTGGACGATCCAACGCAGAGTGCTCGGCGCTTTGCTGATGCGTGAGGTCTTAACGCGCTATGGTCGGCACAATATCGGGTTTCTGTGGCTGTTCGCTGAGCCGATGATCTTCACACTGGGCGTTACGGCGCTTTGGTCCATTGCCAAGCTTGATCAGTATTCCGCAATTCCAATCGTTGCATTCGCCATCACTGGTTATTCGAGCGTACTCCTGTGGCGCAACATGCCCGCTCGATGCATCTCCGCCATCGAGCCCAATTTGCCGTTATTATACCACCGAAATGTAAAGATCATTGATGTCTTTCTGGCGCGGCTAGTGCTTGAGGTCGCGGGAACAACGATGTCGTTCGTTGGGCTTGTCCTTCTGTTCTGGGGGGTTGAGTGGTTGGGGCCGCCCGAGGACGTCGTTAAGGTAGCTTCGGCGTGGCTCATGCTCGCCTGGTTCGGTGCTGGTTTGGCGCTGTTTCTTGGGGCGCTCTCGTGGTCAAGCGAGTTGGTCGACAAGCTCTGGCATCCCGCTGCCTATATTCTTTTTCCCTTATCTGGCGCGGCATTTCTCGTCGACAGTCTTCCTCCTGCCGCTCAAGAGGCAATCTTGCTTTTCCCCATGGTGCACGGGGTGGAATTTTTGCGCGAAGGATATTTCGGCTCCAGCATCAATGCGCGATATGATCTTGCATACATGGCCGCGTGGAATGCCGGTCTGACCATAGCTGGCTTGCTGAGAGTTCGCGCGATTTCCGGCGAGGTGCGACCGGAATGATACGTCTTGCCCAAGTCAACAAATCCTACGCGACATCATCGGGGCCCGTCAAAGTGCTCGATGGTGTGAATATGGTTCTGCAACGCGGGGAAGCTATCGGCATTGTCGGGCGCAATGGCGCGGGGAAATCGACACTGATACGGATCGTGAGCGGAGCAGAAATGCCCGACAGCGGAGTTGTGGAACGGACCATGAGCGTTTCCTGGCCACTTGCTTTTTCGGGCGGCTTTCAGAGCACGCTGACCGGCCTTGATAATTTGCGTTTTATCTGCCGGGTTTACGGAGTTGATCCGGAAGCCTGGCTGCCATTTGTCGAAGATTTCACCGAACTTGGGGTATATCTGAAAGAGCCCGTGCGGACTTACTCCTCCGGGATGCGCGCAAGGTTGGCCTTCGCAACGTCAATGGTGGTCGATTTTGATTGCTATCTCATCGATGAGATTGTCGCCGTCGGCGACAGTCGTTTTCAGGCCAAGTGCCACGAAGAATTGTTTGTCAAACGTGCTGACAAGGCGCGCATTATTGTGTCGCACGACCCGGGATTTGTGCGCGCCCACTGCGATCGCGCTGCCGTGTTAATTGACGGAAAACTTAAACAATTCTCTTCACTTGATGCTACCTATGATTTCTATACCAAAGAAATGGCGTGAGTGTGCGGCGCATGTCGCCGCCCATGTTCCGCACCGTGCAAGGTGTCTTGCGGCGACTTTGGATGTCGCGCAGGTTTGATTTTGAAGTTTTGCCTGCCCAAAGCTCCAGACAGCTTTTAGTGGATGTCTCGGTGATTATGCAAAATGATGCGCGCACGGGGATACAGCGTGTTGTGCGCGCGTTGCTTGGCCAGCTTTCCAGCATGTCACTGCCAGGGTTTATCGTCCTCCCGGTCTTTGCGACACGCGATCACGGCTATTGCCGCGCCCACCTGGCAAGTGATGGAGCCATAAAGGTGGCAGGAGCAACAGCAAAATCCCGACAGCGGGTGCTGCCTCGCCCCGGCGATATATTCCTGGGACTTGATCTCGCGGCCAATATTGCGCCCCATAACGAATGGGAAATCGAATCATGGCGACGCCAAGGCGTCGCGATCACCTTCATGGTCTATGATCTGCTTCCGCTGAACCGGCCCGACTGGTTCGTACCGAGCACCGTTCGCAACTTCACGCGGTGGATAGGGGTGATCGCTCGTCAGGCGGACCAATGCATATGTATCTCACAATCTGTGGAACAGGCACTGGCAGCCGAACTGTCGAAACGGGGAGTACGCACCCTGCCTGAGATAACGACCATTCCCTTGGGCGTTGATATAGCCGCGAGCTTTCCCACCATTGGTCTGCCTCCAGAGATTACAGCCTTGCGCAGCTGGATGGAGCAGCACCGCGTCACCTTGTCAGTTGGAACTATCGAACCGCGCAAAGGCCATCGCTGTGTTTTAAGGGCAATGACAGAGCTCTGGCGGTCACAGCCGGGAAATAACTTGGCCCTTCTAATCGTTGGCAAACCTGGATGGAAAACGGAGGATTTACAGGAGGAATTGAGGCTCCACCCTGAACATGGCAAGAGGCTGCGCTGGCTTGATTCGGCAAGTGATGAATTGCTGGCAGAAGCATATGCGCAGGCCAGTGGGCTGATCGCTGCCTCTTATGGGGAAGGCTTCGGCCTGCCGCTGGTAGAAGCGCAGGCTCATGGCACTCCGGTTCTCGCACGCGACTTGCCCGTTTTCCGCGAGATCTGGGAAGGCGTATTCCACTATTTTAGTGATGACACACCCGGCTCCCTCGCCAATTCTATTGAAACTTGGCTGGGCAGCGCCGAACGGACAGTATCGCTCGGCGCTGATGACCTTCCACGCTGGAGCGACAGCGCACTTGCACTTGTAAATCGGCTGGGTATCAAATCTGCTCTGATCCGAGACGGCGGACGCAGATGACCTTTGTCAGCTATTCACAAAACTATGAGGATGTACGCCTGTGGCGCGCCTTTTGTGACATTGAGGCTGGACGATATATTGATGTCGGCGGCCAAGACCCAATAAGAGATTCGGTTAGCCTAGCCTTTTATCAGCGCGGATGGCGCGGATTGCACGTGGAGCCAACGCCTGCTTATGCGGCAGCCTTGCGTGATGATCGCCCCGATGAAGTGGTTATCGAAGCGGCTATAGCGACCGCGCCCGGCCCCATCAGATTTTTCGAAATACCAACAACCGGGCTTTCAACCGGCATAACCGATATCGCGCAACGGCACACGGATGCAGGTTGGCTTTGCCGGGAAATTTTGGTTCCGACAGTCACTCTTGCAGGCGTGTTTGAGTCTTTTGGGCCAGAACCAATTCATTGGCTCAAAATTGACGTTGAAGGAATGGAAGCCGATGTCATCGCTAGCTGGGGCGATCATCCCGCTCGCCCGGCTGTGCTGGTCATCGAAGCAACAGCACCAAACACACAAACACCGACCCACACCGCGTGGCACGCGATGGTGCTTGCGCGCGGTTATCATGACGTTGCTTTCGACGGGCTGAGCCGGTTCTTCGTCCACGAAAGCCATGAGCATCTGTGTGATAGAATCGCGGAATGCCCCAATGTCTTTGACGGCTTTCAAGTCTCGGACACTCACTTTTCAGCAGGGCAGGTTTGCGCCGAAAAAGACCAGGCGATTGCCGAAGTTCGTACAGAAATGCTGGCGCGTATCGATGCAATAGAGGCGGCGGACAACGCCGAGAAAACCCGCCTCGCGTCAGAGTGTGAAGAGGCGCAGAACCGCCTTGCCGAGAATAAGG
>JAHJSJ010000236.1 GCA_018830415.1 Alphaproteobacteria bacterium
ACTAAGCAATCCCGGCAGGGCGGGGCGCGATGGTGCTCCGCCCGCCACTCCCGGCCCGCCCCCGCGGACGACCAGATCCGGACGACCGCCTCCCCCTCTCCCGGCAGGATATTCTTGATGGCCCAGACCTACGAATTCTACTGCGAACGCGCGAACGAAGCAGCAGCGCTTGCTGACCGCGCGACGCTCGACAATGTGCGGGAGCGCGAATTGCGGTCGGAAAAGACCTGGCGCGGGCTGGCTGAACAGGCGCGCAAAACCGCCGAAGAACGGGTGAAGGCCGATACCGTGCGCGCGGAAAGACGCGCCGCAGAAGCCGCCGACGCAGCTGAGGCGGCAGAAGCAGTTTACTCGGACAATTGACCGCGCAGGTCTGGAAAAAGCGCAGGTTCCTCCCCATCTTGGAAGTGGCAGAAGCCACAACTCAGCCAAGGAGACAGCCGCGATGACCACCATGCAATTCCAGTTCAATTCCGATAGTTCGGTAATGGGAACAGCGGATGTGGCGACCCGGATCGAACAGCAGGTGCGCCACCGGCTCGCCCGCTTCGAAGACCGGCTGACGCGGCTGGAAGTCCATGTCAGCGATGATAACGGACGCAAGGGCGGCGGCGATGACAAGCATTGCACCATCGAAGCGCGCCCGCGCGGCGGCCGCCCGATCGGGGTGACAGGCAAGGCCGCAGACGTTGATGCGGCAGCGCGGATTGCGGCGAATACGATGGCAGAACGGCTTGAACGGGTATTCGGCAAGGCAGAACGCCACCGCCACGATCCGTCGCCCGATAAACTGCTTTAGATGTTCAGTGTCTCACTTGGCGGAGGAACCCCTTCGGCTTGAGTCGGATACGGGCTTCAGCCTCAGACTGGATAAGCTAATCCCATCGTGCTCTGGTTGAGCCCCGTTGGGCGCTTGAGCGTAAGACCGTATGCCCCTCTCAGCGGCTGGCTTCAATCTGGGCACCGACAACAACCCGGCGCAGCGCGTGCGCCGCCGAACGCTCATCGAACTTTCAGCCGTGCTGGGCCTTGATGGGCTGCAGTTTCGAGGGTGATGCGGACTTCCGACGTGCCGAAAGCGGAACGAACACCATAAGGAGCGGGGCTGCGGAAGACCCATGCCGAACTTCTCCGATGGAGATAATGATGGCCTTCCAAGCGCTACATTCTGCCTCTGCCACAGATCACTTTTGCAGAAATTTTGTAGAAAAGCGAACAATAAAACACATGAATTGCAACGGGTTGCACTAAATCAATGGCTTAGGGAATGTCTGGCGGAGAGGGTGGGATTCGAACCCACGTTACCGTTGCCGGTAAACCGCATTTCGAGTGCGGCGCATTCGACCACTCTGCCACCTCTCCGCGAGGTCTGTCGCGCACGGGTGCGCCGCGTGGTCGGGGCGGCAGGCGACAGGGAGCGCGCGCGTTAGCCCAAGCCTTGCCCCTTGCCAAGTCCCGGAAAGCCAGAAAATGCGGGCATATCTCGCACCTGCACCATCGCGCGGCTTGTTTTGGCGCGTTGAAAGTCCATATTCCGCCCATGGAACGCGCAGAGTTCTTCTCAAGTCAGGCCGGGCGCACCATTGTTGCCCCGCGGCAGACCCGCGCCCGCTTCGGCATCGGAGACGTGGTGCGCCACCGCCTGTTCGCCTTTCGCGGCGTGGTGTTCGATATCGATCCGGTCTTTGCCAATAGCGAAGAATGGTATCAGTCGATCCCCGAGGATATCCGTCCGCGCCGCGATCAGCCGTTTTATCACCTGCTCGCCGAAAACGAGGATTCGTCCTACGTCGCCTATGTCAGTCAGGGCAATCTGGTGGCGGATGCCGATGGTGGGCCGGTTGATCATCCCACGGTGCGCCAGCTGTTCGACAGCTTCAAGGACGGGCGCTACAAAATGCGCAGAGCCCTGACCCATTAGGAAGTTCAGCTTTTCAGCTTCCAGCCTGAATGCAGCAGCGCATAGGTACCCGCCGCCAGCCCCGCGTTGACCACCGCCAGCCCTCCTGCAGCAGCGATTACAGTGGTGCTTGACCCCATGTCGGTGGCCCCCAGAAAGCCGTAGCGGAAGCCCGAAATCACATAGAAAAACGGGTTCATCCGGCTCACCCACTGGAACGCGGGATCAAGGTTGTCGATCACGTAAAACGTGCCCGACAGCAGCGATAGCGGGGCGATGATGAAATTGGTGATCGCAGCGTTATGATCGAATTTTTCGGCCCAGATCGACGTTGCCAGCCCCAGCGTCGCCAGCAATATCGACCCCATCAACCCGAACCACACCACCGCCCAAGGGTGCGCCATGCTGAGCGATACGCCCGGCCAGAGCGCCATCGCCAAGGCAACGGTAAAACCCACCGCAATCGCGCGGGTGATTGCGGCGGCGATAATCCCGCTCATCAATTCGCCCGGCGAAAGCGGGGGCATCAGCAGATCGATGATCGTCCCCTGCATCTTGCCCGCCAGCAGTGAAAAGCTGGAATTGGCGAAGGCATTCTGCATCATCGCCATCACAATCAGCCCCGGCGCGACGAAACTCGCAAACGGCACGCCGAGCACTTCGCGTCCTTCGCGACCCAAAGCGACCGTAAAGATCGCCAGAAACAGCAGCGTGGTAAAGGCGGGTGCCCAGATCGTCTGCATCTGCACCTTGAGAAATCGCCGCACCTCCTTCATATAGAGGGCGAACAGACCCACGCGATTGATCCCGGAAATCACCGGAACACCGCGAGGAGAAAACCGGGCGCTTCCACCGGTCTTGTCAGACAGGTTCTTTTCAGTCACGGGAGCAGCGCGGAAAACGGGTTTAATGAAGCTGGTTCGGCCATGGCACAGGTGCCTAGGCCGCGCAGGGTTCCATGACAAGTATCCGCCGCAAGCACAGGAACAGGTAATACATATGAGCTGGACGGACGAGCGCATCGAGACGCTCAGAAAAATGTGGGAAGGCGGCGCCACCGCCAGCGAGATCGCCACCGAGCTTGGCGGGGTCAGCCGCAATGCTGTGATCGGCAAGGCGCATCGGTTGGGACTGAAAGCGCGCCCTTCCCCGGTGAAGGCCAACGACAAGAAGAAGGCTCCGGCCTCAAGGAAGCCGGTTGCTGCGCCCACGCCCGCTGCCGCGCCGCGTTCCGAAACAGCCGAGCGGTCGGCCGCAATCGCACCCCAACGTGCACCGACCCGTCCCACGGCAGTCGCAGCGCGCAGCGACGTGGCTGAACAGAGCGGCCACACGGGCCCCTCTCAGCCGATTCCTAACCCAGCGTCCGATCTGCCCAAGATTGTTTCGGTCGGCCCCGGTGGCTTCCTTCGTCAGGGCCCCGGTGACCAGCAGCCCCCGATCCCACCTGCCCCGCCGCGCCGCCTTGTGCCAGCCAAGCCGAGCCCGGAAATCGCCGACAAGACCAGCCTGCTCGATCTGTCGGAAAAGGTCTGCCGCTGGCCGATGGGCCATCCCGGCGAACCTGATTTCCACTTCTGCGGCCAGCAAGTGAACCCCGGCTTCCCCTATTGCGTGGAACATTGCGGCCGTGCCTATCAGGCGCAACTGCCGCGCGGCGTGCGTCGCCCGCCCCCGCCGCTGCCGTTTGGTGGACCGCGCGTCCGTTAGGATCAGAATTTTGTGATTGCCGCCCGTAATGCAAGAGGGTTCCCACATTCCAGCTCGGTGCTCTATGTCGGTTTGGCGCTGCTGTTCGCGAAGGGCGAAAAGTTGGTATCGAGGTCGAACAGGTCAACGCCCTCGGCGGACTTCAGCTTGTTCACCACCACATAAGTCACCGGGGTCAGCATGGCTTCCCACGCCACTTTCAGCGCCCAGTTGGTGACGATCACGGTCAGCACATCCTGCGTCGCCCAGATGCCGAGGAACGCGATCGGGTAAAAGATCAGGCTGTCGACGCCCTGGCCTACGAAGGTCGAACCGATGGTGCGGCTCCACAACAGCCGGCCTTTGGTCAGCACTTTCATTTTGGCCATAACGAAGGAATTGACGAATTCCCCGGCCCAGAACGCGGTGATCGATGCAAGCACGATCCTCCAGGTGCTGCCGAACACTTCTTCGTAGGCGGCCTGCCCCGTCCAGCTATCGGCGGGCGGCATGGCGACCACGGCAAAGCTCATAAACGCCATGAAGGTGAGCGCACCGAACCCGGTCCAGATCACCCGGCGCGCCTTGGCATAGCCATAGACCTCGGTCAGCACATCGCCGATGACATAGCTGACCGGGAAGAACAGAATGCCCGCGCCAAAGGTATATCCCGCTACGGTGGATAGCTTGGCCGCGCCGATCAGGTTTGACAGCAGCAGGATCGCCACGAAGGCCGCCATGACGATATCGTAATAGCGGAAGCTTCCGGGTGCGCGGCTGGTGGCGATGATCCCGTCGGCAGGATCGCGGTCAAACGCGGCGGCAGGATCGGTGGGGGAGGTGTTTTCCATCGATTGACCGGTTAGCGCGATTCCCTTGAGCCGCAAAGCGCGCTATTGGGCTTGCCGGCGCGCGCCCGTAGCTCATCTGGATAGAGCGCGAGACTTCTAATCTTGAGGTAGCAGGTTCGAGTCCTGCCGGGCGCGCCAAGGCCTCAAGAAGCCCGGAAAATCAGACAGGTCTTTCAAAGCCGCTGGAGGTGATAGGGCCTGACCCTATGTGATTTTGGACAACCGGGCGAAATTGGCGACGCCGGGGGCGGGGGTGTGCTGCGCTTCGGGTTCTGGCGCGGGGCGGCTTTCGGCCGATGCGAGCGCGCCCATTGCAGCAGTCACGCCCGCCAGTGTGCTTTCTGCCAGAGAATAGAACACCAGCTTTGCATCCTTGCGGGTATTGACCAGCCCCGCCTTGCGCAGCACGCCGAGCTGTTGTGACAGGCCCGGTTGACCGATCCCGGTCGCGTGTTCGATCTCGCCGACATTGCGTTCGCCCGCCGCGAGCGTCGCAAGAATGCGCCAGCGCAGCGGGTGGGCAAGGGCTTTGAGCGCCTCGATCAGATCATCTTCTGCCATCAACACTGTTCCCCGGAATTGCGCAGAAACCAACTGGTCGGATCTTCGGCCGCGAAGACCTCATCCAGGTCATTGGTCGGCGGGCTGAGCAGCGGTTCGCCTGGCTGCCAGTTGGCCGGCGCCAATGCCGCGTTCGCATCGATGGCTTGAAGTCCATCAAGGATGCGCAGCATTTCGGGCACCGAACGGCCAAGATTGGCCGGGTAACAGGTCATCGCCCGGATCACACCACGCGGATCAATGAAGAAGGTGGTGCGCACGGTCGCGCTGTCATTATCCTGCGCGGACACCATGCCGAACGCCCGCCCGATCACCAGAGTGGGATCTTCGACAATCGGGAACCGCACTTCGATGCCAAAGCGGTCGCGGATCATGCGTAGCCATGCGAAATGCGAAAACAGGCTGTCGACCGATAGCGCCATCAATGCACAGTCGCGCTTTTCAAAGGCAGCCGCTTCGCGAGCGAGGGCGACAAATTCGGTAGTGCAGACCGGGGTGAAGTCCGCCGGATGCGAAAACAGCACCAGCCAGCGTTTGCGAAAGTTCGACAACCGGACCGGGCCGATGGTGCTGCGTGCCTCAAAATCCGGGGCGACGTCACCAATCCGCAGGCCAGCGCAGGGCGGAGGAGTGTGGGTGTGATCATTCATGGCGTCCGTATAGCACTTGACACGGCCATTGCAAGTCATATACATAATTTATGAAATTAAACTGGAGAATGGATATGCCCAGCAACGATTCGGCGCTGCAGATGGCGACAGAACAGGTGCTTCGCGCAAGAAGTGACAGCGCACTGCGTCCTGAAATCGCCAGC
>JAHJSJ010000237.1 GCA_018830415.1 Alphaproteobacteria bacterium
CGGCACACCACGCATTACGCCTTTGCGCAGCCGGTGGTGCACGCGTTGCAGCGGTTGCGGCTGACGCCAAAAGAAACGCAGGGGCAGCGGATCATCGATTGGTCGATGGCCCTGGAAAACGCCCATGCCGAGCTTGAATATGACGATCAGCATTTCAATCACGTCACGCTGATCGCGCTGGACCCCGGCGCGCGCGAGGTGACGGTGACCTGCGCGGGCACGGTTGAGACGGATGATAATGCCGGGGTGATCGGCCGCCATTCGGGCCATCTGCCGTTGTGGAGTTTTCTACGCCAGACCGCGCTGACCCGTCCGGGCGCAAAGCTGCGCGCCTTGCTGCGTGAGGTGTCGGGGCCGATAGATGATGCGCCGCTCGATTTCCTGCACGCATTGTCGGGCCTGATCCGTGACCGCGTTGCTTACGAGGCCGGGCGCACCCATTCGGCCACCACCGCCGAAGAAGCGATGCAGCATGGTTACGGCGTGTGTCAGGATCACGCGCATATCTTCATCGGGGCTGCGCGGGCGGCGGGCATCCCGGCGCGCTATATCAGCGGTTATCTGATGATGGACGATCGGATCGAACAGGAAGCGACCCACGCCTGGGCCGAAGCCCATGTCGAAGGGTTGGGCTGGGTCGGGTTCGACGTGTCGAACGGCATTTGCCCCGATCCGCGTTACGTCCGCGTGGCGACCGGCAGCGATTACCGCGATGCCGCCCCGATCACCGGGATCAGCATTGGCGCGACTGCCGAAGTGCTGACCGTGGGCGTGGCAGTGGAATCGCGCCCAACGGGGCAGCAGCAAGATCAATCAACGCAATAGACCGCCTTTGCCTAGGCGCGCGCTTCGGTATAGGGGCACCGCGCTGCTGAAAAAGGATATGGCATGACCTATTGCGTTGGCATGGTGCTGGATAAGGGGCTGGTGCTGATGAGCGACACCCGCACCAATTCGGGCGTCGACAACATTTCGACCTTCCGCAAGCTGTTCCACTGGAACGTGCCGGGCGAACGCATGATCGCGGTGATGACCGCGGGCAACCTTGCCACCACGCAGGCGGTGATCAGCCAGCTTGAAGAACGCACCAAGGCGCCGGAGGAACGTGACAACGCGCTGCTTAAGGGGCCGACGATGTTTCGGGTCGTCACTGAAATCGGCCGCTTGCTGCGCACCACCATCGAAGCCGCGCAAAGCGGTAATGGCGACAGCGGCAAGGGGCGCTTTACCGCAACCATGATCGTCGCCGGACAGATCGCCGGTATGCAGCCCCGCCTGTTCATGATCTATCCCGAAGGCAATTTCATCGAAGCCAGCTGGGACACGCCGTTTTTCCAGATTGGCGAAACCAAATATGGCCGCCCGATCCTGATCCGCGGCTATGATCGCGACATGAGTTTTGAAGATGCGGTGAAATTGCTGATGGTGAGTTTCGATTCCACCCTCAAGGCGAACCTGTCGGTCGGCCTGCCGCTGGATCTGCTGGTAATCGACAAGGATGGGTTCGCGCCTACCCACGAACACCGGATTACCGCCGATGATCCATATTTCGAAACGATCTCATCGGGTTGGGGAAATGCCCTGCGATCCGCGTTCCATTCGCTCCCGCCTTACCATTTTGCTCAAAAAAGGCGCGGTAAATAGATCCTAACCGTAAATCGAAACCAGAATCAAACTCCGATATGGAGGGAAATATTCATTTAATTTCAGTAGTTAGTGCCTTTCCGGATATGGTGAATCCTCCAGATTGGCGGCGCTACTGCGTGAAACCCTTAAGCAACTACCCCAAGCCCGCGTTCATGACACGCAAAGCAACGCTCCACTTCATCGATTCCTGCAGCCGCCAACGTGCCGAACTGGCCCGGATAGGCTTCGCGCTGGGCCATCATTGCGAAGTGTATGGCGATCTGTCCGAACTGGCGGCTCACCCGCCGCGCGAAGGCATCATCATCGCCCGCGATACTGCCGAAGATGGCGGGGTGGGCATGATCCTCGATCGGCTTGGGCGGCTGGGCATCTGGCTCCCGCTGATCGCGGTCGATGAGCAGCCGCGCCCCAATCGCATTGTCGAAGCGATCAAGGCCGGGGCGCTCGATTACCTCGCGCTGCCGTTTGATCCTGAACGTTTCACCCGCTCGCTCGACCGGATCGAGAAAGAGGCCGAACAATTCGGTGTGGCGCGCCGCCGGATGATCGAAGCGCGTGACCGCATTTCCACCTTGTCGACGCGCGAACGCGAAGTGCTCGACTGGCTGGCGATGGGCAGCAGCAACAAAGCGATCGCGCGCGAACTTGAAATCAGCCCGCGCACGGTCGAAATCCACCGCGCCAACATGATGACAAAACTGGGCGCGCGCCATGCGGCTGAAGCCGTGCGGCTGAAAATGGAAGCCAAGCTGGAACCGAAGCTGACAGCATAGGCGGCCCGTCCAGCTTTCGCTTAATTTGACCGGATGGGGTTTGGCTCTGTTCAGCGGCAGAAGGTCGCGCCGGTGCCTTCGAGGTGGAAATGGTCTTTGTGCGCGGCATTGTATTCAGGGCCAAGCACGGTGCCAAACCGCTTGCACGCGCTTTTGTGCACCACCCGCAGGAATTCGCGCGTGGCTGCATCGCCGCCGTCCCAGTCGCGCTGCAACACGATCCGGCGGCCATCGGCCAGCACAAAGCCTGAAACGTCGATCGCCTCTGCACGGGCGTGGGCGGAACGGCGTTCAGTCCCCGCGACGTTGCGGCAGGAATAGCTGCCCATCGTTTCGATCCGCACGACCGGGCTGCCAAGGATCTGGCGCGCAGCGCGGTCAACGCCAAACCGCGCCCAATCATTGAACGCCTTGGCCGTGCCGCAGCGCACTGCGCCGATATTGCTGACGTTCAGCGGAGCACGGTCGCCCGCCAGCGCCATCAGTTGCACCGTGCCCAGCTTGTTGCATCCGGGCGCGGCGTAGGCATCGGGCAGGGCATCGAACCGCGCGCCGCTGGCGCCAAGATCAGCCAGGCAGCTCGCATCTTCGGGGCGCGGGGCATAGGATTGCGGGGCGGAACTGACGCGGGTTGCCGGGCGGGCCGCAGGGGTGCGGTCTGATGTACTGACGGAACCGGGCGCAGCGCCGCCGCTGCCGCCTGGGATCAACGAGCCGCACCCAGCCAGCGCCAACGTGGCTGCAATCAGCGTCGTTACGCGAATCTTGCCTGTGCCTGTCATGGCTAAGGACTATTGACCAATAATGGTTAACAGACCGGAAACGAATGCGGATAGGCGATGGTTTTAAGTGGGGTAGGGAAACGGTCTGAGGTGCAGCGCGCTCAGATAATCCCCGGTTTTGGCCGGGTAACCTTGCTGACCACGATGATCGCCGCCATCGCCGCGGCAAAGCCGGGGACGATTTCGTAAAGGCCGGGGCCGCCGCCCAGCGCGGCGGGTAGCTGCGCGTTCCAGCCCAGCGCGATCCATCCGGCCACTACGCCCGCGCCCGTCACCAGCCCGGCCACCGCGCCCGCCCCGGTCATGCCCGTACCATCCTTGCCCGTTCCATCTTTACCATGCCACATCAGCGCCAGCAGGATCAGCGGGCCGAACGCCGCGCCAAACCCGGCCCAGGCATTGGCGACCAGGCCCAGCACTTGGCTGTTCGGATCAGCCGCAATCACGATCGCGGCAACGGCTACCAGCGCAACCGCGCCGCGCGAGACATTGACTGCCTCACGCTCGCTGGCGCTACGGCGCAGGAACAGGCGGTAGAAATCCTCGGTCAAAGAGCTGGAGCTGACCAGCAGCTGCGATGAAATCGTGCTCATGATCGCCGCCAGCAACGCGGCATAGAGGAAACCCGTCACCGCCGGGTGGAACAGCAATTGCGCCAGCACGATGAAGATCGTTTCGGGGTCGTCCACCACCAGCCCGTTGCGTTCCGCATAGGCCCGCCCTGCGATGCCCAGCCCGATCGAGCCAAGCAGGGCAATGCCCATCCAGCCCATCCCGAACGCCGCCGCACGGCGCACGTTTTCCACCCGGTTAATTGCCATGAAGCGCACGATGATGTGCGGCTGACCGAAATAGCCCAAACCCCATGTTACCGCGCTGATAAAGCCGATAGCGGTGAGGCCGTAGGTAAGGTCTAAGAAGCCTTCGACCGGCACTTCGGTCAGGCTCCCGCCCGCCTCGCCGCCGGGGCCGAACATCACCACCAGCGGCATCAGGATCAGCGCCCCCATCATGATAAGTCCTTGCACGAAATCGGTCAGGCTGACCGCCAGAAACCCGCCAACCATGGTGTAGGCCAGCACGATTCCGGCAGTGATGACGATGCCGAGCATGTAATCGCTCAGCCCGGTGTTCGGGAGGATTCCGGCAAAGGCGGTTTCAAACAGCTTCCCCCCGCCGACGAGGCCGGCTGCGGTATAGACGGTGAAGAAGGCGACGATGATGATTGCCGATGTCACCCGCAGCGCGGTGCCGCGTTCGGGGAAGCGGTTGGCGAGGAATTGCGGGATGGTGAGCGCGTTGCCGATCCGCTCGGTCTGTTCGCGCAGTCGCGGGGCAACCAGCACCCAATTGGCGAGCGCGCCGATGAACAGCCCGATCCCGATCCACGCTTCGACCAGTCCGGTGGCATACAGCGCGCCGGGCAGGCCCAGCAGCAGCCATCCCGACATATCGGATGCGCCTGCGCTCAGCGCCGCGACCGATGGCGGCAGGTTACGTCCTGCCAGCAAATAGCCGGCAGAATCCCCGGTTGATCTGCGCCAGGCATACAGCCCGATGGCGAGCATCAGGACGAAATAGGCGGCGAGGCTGGCAAGGGTATAAGCGTTCATGGCGCGGTGGGTAACAAGCGCGCGGGCGCTTGGCCACCGCTAGCCGGGATTTTTTCCCGCCTGCGCCGATCAGCCGTCCTTGCGGCGGCGTGCTTTCTTGCGTTCGTTGGGATCCAGGATCGCCTTGCGCAGACGGATCGATTGCGGGGTCACTTCGACCATTTCATCGTCGTCGATATAGGCGATGGATTGTTCCAGGCTCATCCGGCGCGGCGGGGTCAGGCGGATCGCTTCGTCCTTGCCCGATGATCGCACGTTGGAAAGCTGCTTGGCCTTCATCGGGTTGACTTCCAGATCGTCGGGCTTGGCGTTTTCGCCGATGATCATGCC
>JAHJSJ010000238.1 GCA_018830415.1 Alphaproteobacteria bacterium
GGCCAGATCGTGATCCGCCCGATGATGTATCTCGCGCTGTCCTACGACCACCGGTTGATCGACGGGCGCGAGGCGGTAACCGCGCTCAAGATCATCAAGGAAGCGATCGAGGATCCCACACGGATGCTGATTGATTTGTAACCCCCTAATCCCCGCTCGTGCTGAGCTTGTCGAAGCACTGCTCTTCACTTTCGAGCGCGGGATCCCAAGTGAAGGACAATCCTTCGACAAGCTCAGGATGAGCGGAGTGTTTAATGGCTGACCACAATTACGATTACGACGTCCTCATCATCGGTGCCGGCCCCGGCGGCTATGTCGCTGCGATCCGTGCAGCGCAGCTCGGGCTGAAGACCGCCTGTGTGGAATCGCGCGAGACGCTCGGCGGCACCTGCCTCAATGTCGGGTGCATTCCATCCAAGGCGCTGCTGCACGGTTCGGAACTGTTCGATGAGGCCGCGAACGGCCACTTCGCCACCTGGGGCATCACCGCCACGCCGACGCTCGACCTGTCGAAGATGATGGCCGAGAAGACCAAGGCCGTGGGCGAGCTGACCGGCGGGATCGAATTCCTGTTCAAGAAGAACAAGGTCACGTGGCTCAAGGGTCACGCCGCGTTTGAAGACGCGCACACGGTCAATGTCGGCGGCGAGAAAATCACCGCCAAGGACATCGTGATCGCCACCGGGTCGAACGTCACCCCGCTGCCCGACGTTGAGGTCGACAATGCGGCCAAGCGGATCGTTGACAGCACCGGCGCGCTTGATCTGGACGAAGTGCCCGAACACCTCGTGGTGATCGGCGGCGGGGTGATCGGGCTGGAACTCGGCTCGGTATGGCGCAGGCTCGGCGCGAAAGTCACCGTGGTCGAATTCCTCGACCAGCTGCTCCCCGGCATGGACGGCGACGTGCGCAAGGAAGCGCAGAAAATCTTCAAGAAGCAGGGCATCGACATGATGCTCAGCCACAAGGTCACTGGCGCGAAGGTCACTGGCAAGAAAGTCACCCTCACCATCGAAAAATCGGCGGGCGGCGATGAACAGACCATCACCGCCAGCCATGTGCTGGTATCGATCGGGCGGCGTCCCAACACCGATGGCCTCGCGCTCGACAAGGCGGGCCTTGCCGTCAACAAGCGCGGCCAGATCGAAATCGACCACGAATTCCGTACCGATGTGCCCAATATCTGGGGGATCGGTGACGTGGTTCCCGGCCCGATGCTGGCGCACAAGGCCGAGGATGAGGGTATCGCGGTCGCCGAGAACATCGCGGGCCTGACCGGCATCGTGAACCACGATGTGATCCCCAGCGTTGTCTATACCGCGCCCGAAATCGCAGGCGTCGGTATCACCGAGGAAGAGGCCAAGGAACATGGCCTGGCGGTCAAGGTCGGCAAGTTCCCGATGATGGCCAACAGCCGCGCCAAGGCCAACCGCGACACGGATGGCTTTGTAAAGGTGATCGCTGACGCCGAAACCGACCGCGTGCTGGGCGTGTGGATCATCGCCAGCCTTGCCGGAACGATGATCGCCGAAGCCGCCATCGCGATAGAGTTCGGCGCGACATCGGAAGACATCGCCTACACCTGCCACGCCCACCCCACCCACGCCGAGGCGCTGAAGGAAGCGGCGATGGCGGTGACCGGCAAGCCGATCCATATGTGATGGGCAGGTGACGGCCTCGGTCGCCATCGTCGGAGCGGGCCAGATCGGGTTTGCCGCCGCGCAATGGTTCTTTGGCAAAGGTTGGGACGTAACCATCCTCTCGCGCTCGCGCCCGGCGTGGGTCCAGTTCGCCCGGCAATGGCAGCCCTATGTCGCGGGGGTCGATCCTGCGCCCCACGCGGATGTGGTGCTCGACACCATCGCCTATGACGAAACGGACATCGCCGTTTACGATCCCGGCGCAATCGGGCGACTGATCGTCATCTCTTCGGCCAGCGTCTATTGCGATGACGCTGACCGCACGCTTGATGAAGGGCCGGTCGGTGGCTACCCCGAATTCGCCGGGCCCATCACCGAGGTGCAAGCCACCGTCGCCCCCGGCCCCGCCACCTATTCGACCCGCAAGATGCGCATGGAGAGCGCAGCCTGCGCCCGCTTTGGCGAGCGGGCGACGATCCTGCGCCCCTGCGCCATTCACGGCGCGTGGAGCCGCCACCCGCGTGAATGGTGGTTCGTCAAGAGGCTGCTCGATGGGCGCAGACGCATCCCGCTGATCCACCATGGCCGCTCACGGTTCCAGACCACCGACGTGGAACAAATCGCCCGCACCGCGCAAGCCGCCGCCGCTCATGGAATCGGCGGGGTGTTCAACATCGCCGACAGCGATTGCCCGAACGTGCTCGAAATCGGTGAGGCCATTTCCGGCTTTCTGGAACGTGAAGTGGACCTGATCCCGGTGGAGGGCACGGGTCTTGTCGGACGCACGCCTTGGTCGCTTCCGGGCACCTTCGCCGTTGATGGCAGCAAGGCGATGGCAATGTACGGCGACAATCCGTGGTTTCCCTATGCCGACCATGTTCAGCCTGCGCTGCAATGGCTTTGCCAACACGCTCCGACAGATTGGCGCGCGGCCTTCCCGCAGCTAGCCGCCTATCCGTGGGATTTGTTCGATTACGCCGCAGAGGACCACTTACTCGCCGCGCAGTAACTCGCTAGACCGCTCGGCCACGGGGAGAAACACACGCATGGCCTATCCGCAACTGACCGACAAGCCCGGCGCACTGGCGACAGCGCAGGCGATCCGCGCTGGCAAACTCAGCGTGGCCGAAGCGGTCGATGCGGCGATTGTGCGGATCGGCCAGCTCGATGGCGCGATTGATGCCCTCGCGGTGCCGGATTTCGAGAGTGCTTACGAAACCGCCAAGGCGATGGACAACGCGCCGCGGCGGCTCGATCAGCCATTGTTCGGCCTGCCGATGACGATCAAGGAAAGCTTTGACGTCGCGGGCTTGCCGACCACCTTTGGCCATCCGAAGTTCCGCGAGACCATCGCGCCGCACGATGCGCTGCTGGTGAAGCGGCTGAAGGCGGCGGGCGCAATCATCATCGGCAAGACCAACGTGCCGGTCGACCTCACCGACTGGCAGAGCTTCAACCCGGTCTATGGCCGCACCTCCAACCCGCACAACGCCACCCGCTCCCCCGGCGGATCATCGGGCGGCAGCGCGGCGGCGGTGGCGAGCGGGATGGTGGCGTGCGATTATGGCACCGACATCGGCGGATCGGTGCGGGTGCCAGCGCATTTCTGCGGGGTGTGGGGGCACAAGACCACCTGGGGCCTCATCCCCAAGCACGGGCATGATCACCCCGCCATGTCGCGCCGCGATGGCTTTATTGCAGCCCATGATGGGGCCTTGTCGATCGCTGGCCCCTTGGCGCGCAACCCTGATGATCTGGCTGTGCTGACCGAAGTGGGCGCGGAGGTACCGCTGCGCCGCCGGGCCAAACCGTTGAAGGATTGCCGCCTGCTCGCCATCACCGCGCTGCCGAACGCGCCGGTCGATGCCAGCGTGATGGAGCCGACCGAGGCGGCGCTGGCAATGCTCGCGCACGCGGGCGTCACCATTGACCGGGCGAGCGGCCTCGTCCCCGATCAGGCGCAGCAATATCGCCATTACCTCAAGATGATGAATATTGCGATGGCGCGCGGTGCGCCTGCGCCCGATGGCAAGCGCGCGAGCGCGACCGACTGGTTCGACCTGATGGATGCGCAGGCCGCCAATATGGCGCAGTGGGAGGTGTTGTTCGAAACCTATGACTTCATCCTCGCCCCGCCCGCGCCGGTGCTGGCCGTGCCGCACAGCGACAAGGCGGTGTTTCGCGGCACGCTTACCATCAATGGCGCTGAGGAACCGGGCGGCAATGCGCTCGCCTGGGCCGGGCTGGCGACCTTCCCCGGCCTGCCCGTCACCGTGCTGCCCATCGGCAGCGGCAGCTATCTGGGCGCTAACCTGCCCTGCGGGATGCAGGTGATCGGCCCGCGCTGGAGCGACCTTGATTGCATCGCGGCAGCAGCGGCAATCGGTCAGATCTTGCACGGTTGATGCAGGTTCGCCATGGCGCAAGGCATGGCACGCAAACCCTTCATGCGCAAACTGGCGAAGTGGCACGTCTGGCTCGGCTGGCTGGTCGGAGTGCCAATCGTCATGTGGCTCGCCACTGGCCTTTTGATGGTTTCGCGCCCGATTGACGAGGTGCGCGGAAATCATCTGCGCCGCGAAGTGCCACCCGCGCCGCTGGTGATCCAAGGCAGCACGCTGGCCGCGCCCGACGTCGCGCTCCGGGAAATGCGCGTCACCATGCAGGATGGCCGCGCGGTGGCGATCCTCACCGCGCTCGACGGGACGGTGAGCCGGGTCGATTTCGCCAGCGGAGCAGCGCTGCCCCCGCTCGATGCCGCCGCCGCGCGCGCGCTGGTGGCAAAGCGGATCATCGGCGGCGATCAGGCGACACGCGTCACGCTGTTTCCCGCCGACCAGACCCCGTTCGATTTCCGCCGCCCGCTCGCCGTGTGGCAGGTGGCGCTGGGGGATGGCACCAATATCTATGTCGGGCGCGATACGGGCGAGATCGAGGCGGTGCGCACCCGCTGGTGGCGCGCGTTTGACATCGCCTGGGGCCTGCATATCATGGACCTTTCCGAACGTGAGGATACCAGCCACCCGATCCTGATCCTGTTCGCGGCGCTCTCGCTCACGGGCGCGCTGATCGGCACCATATTGATGTTCCGCCGCCGCCGCGCACGGCGGGCCGCCGCGTGACCCCCGCTGTCCTCACGCCGATCCTCGACCTGCTCGATATCGCCGGGATTGCGGTGTTCGCGCTGTCGGGCGCGGTGCTGGCGGCGCGGCTGCGGCAAACTTTCGTGACGATGGGCTTTTTCGCACTCGTCACCGGCGTCGGCGGCGGCACGGTGCGCGATCTGCTGATCGGCGCGCCGGTGTTCTGGATTGGCGATGCCTGGGTGGCGGCGGTGTGCCTTGCCACGGCGCTGATCGCATGGTTCACCCCGGTGCGCTGGTGGGAAGGCAAATTGTTCGCCTATGCTGATGGCGCGGGGCTTGCTGCCTATGCAGTGCTCGGCAGTGCCAAGGCGCTGGCTTACGGGGTGCCGCCGGTGCCCGCGGCGCTGATGGGGATCATCACCGGCTGTGTTGGCGGGATTATCCGCGATGTGGTGGCGGGCCGCCCGTCAATCATCATGCAGCCCGAACTCTACGTCACTGCCGCCGCGCTGACCGCCGTGCTGACGGTGGCAGGCATGATCGCCGCCCCGCTGCTGGGCGTGCCCAAGGAATGGGTGTGGGGCGCA
>JAHJSJ010000239.1 GCA_018830415.1 Alphaproteobacteria bacterium
CGAATCCTCTCTCCCCGACCAATTTTCCTTCATTGCATTGAAAGATAGCCTTGCGCATCCGCGCAGGGTGGTGCGCAGCACTGCGGCCGAATTGGCGAGCGAGGCCTCCCCTTCAAGGCGACCATTGATGCGCAGCATCACTGTCCCGCTTTGCTGCATCACCAGCGGGATAAGCTGCGTGCCTGTCAAACTGCCGATCCATTGTGTGCCACCCGCATTGGCGCGCCGCAGGGGGATATTGACCAGCCTGCCGGAAAAGTTCCAGGTCATCGTCAACGCGGCGTCGCGTGCGGGTTTGTTGAGCAACATCGCCATGAACGGCTTGCCGCCTTCGCAATACAGGCTGAGAGATTCGATGTTTGGCGATCCCGCCGCGCTCACATAAGCTATCGGCGCACGCCCCTGCACCGGAACGACTTCCCAAGGCGTGCCGGGCAGCGGCACTGCCGTTTCCGGCGGGCTGTTGGCCAACAACGTTTTGATCTCTGGCGCGACCGGCATTCGCCTGCCCGTGGCAGGAGGATAGACAGTCAGCTTGCCCCGTTCCCAAAGGCCTACCTGCACTTCCCGGCGGGCCGGGTCGATCATAACATAGGCCTGTTCTTCGCCGCCTTGATGCGGCGCGTTGCCTGACAGGTAAAAATAGTTCCCGGCGCGCTGCAATGGCGAAACGACTGACAGGTTTTTCCGCAGTGCAGCCATTTTCGGGCCCATCCGCGATTTCAAGGCGGCGGCCACGGCACCCTTTTCAAACAGGTCGATATTATCCTTAGCGTAGCTGCCCGGATATTTGCCGACAAGGCTGACGAGGTTGTTCCATTCCGCAGGGATGCCTTGCACCGCAACCGCCACTTCCGGCTGCGGCGGCGCTGGCGTGCCCGCAGGAGCGCTGCCCTGACACAGAGTGAACAATCCGCCGCCAGTGAATGACGCATGGAACGGATCGGGGCGCTGGCCCGGCGCAAGGTCGGGCTCAAAACGGATGACCCCCGGCCTCTCGTCATCGTTGACGAACATCAGCACGCGGCCAAAATCATTATTGCTTACCGGAAAAGGGAAGAAAACGGACATGATGCCGTCATAGCGCTGACCCATATAGGTAAGCGCATATTCCACCCGAGAGGGCTTTACCTCGTGGCCATTGGCGTGGAACGTCATGCCCTTTTCATCAATGGTCACGCGCGGTTCTTTTGCGCAGTCACCGCGCGGGGCGTAGCTTCCAAAAATATGGTCGATGCCCTGATCTTTGAAACTCGTCAGCGGAAGCGCCTGAACACTTGCGGCTGCAAATGCGCCCACCGCACAAACGCCAAGGGCCGCGCTGACCCGACCAATCGTGGATGGTTTGAAAGGATGCCAATCCATGTCAAATTCCCCCCGGAACAGACGTTTCCAAGAGCCTGCTGACTCGCAACCGGATCAGAGACTGCGCATACGAGATAACGCAAGCGCCCCATTTTGTCGCGCCTGTTATGGGCATTGGCGCTCACCGTGCCCGCACTCGCGCGGAGCCGGTGGTTTGGGTGCGCGGGCGATCTGAGCGGGATTGGGTGGATTGTCGACCAATCCACGCACATCGTCACCCCAGCGAAAGCTGGGGCCTAGGGCTTACAAGCGCCGTGTTTGCCGCCAGAGATCCCAGCTTCCGCTGGGATGACGATATGGGGAGGTCAGATCCAAGGTCGCAACCCAATCGACAGCCTTCGGCGGCGCGTGACGTAAAGCAGCCATCCCGCAGCGCGGAACGGCAGCCTTTACCGCAAGCTCACCACGTTATCGCTGGCTTCGCGCACGCGGGTGCCGTTGAACAGGCTCATCATCGGCTCGTCGGCCACGGTCACCACCTGCGCCGCGCCATAGCCGTTGAAGCCGGTTTTCATCGCCGCGCCGTAAGCTCCGATCATGCCGACTTCGATGTAATCGCCCGCCTGAATGTCGGCCGGCAGCGCGAAGGGGCCCTTCATGTAATCGGCATCGTCGCAGGTCGGGCCGTAGAAGGCGAAATCCGCGTCGGCTTCGATCAGATCATCCTCAAGCGCACGCACCGGGAAGCGCCACGCGACGTGCGCGGCGTCATACAGCGCGCCGTAGGCACCGTCGTTGATGTAAAGTTCATCGCCGCGCCGCTTGTTCACCTGCACGATCATCGAACTGTATTCCGCGCTCAGCGCCCGCCCGGGTTCGCACCACAGTTCGGCGTTGTAGGCGATCGGCAGCGCCTCGAAATGCTTGGCGATGATCGCGAAGTAATCTTCCATCGGCGGCGGCTCGAGGCCGGGATAGGCGCTGGGAAAGCCCCCGCCCACGTCGATCATGTCGATCACCACCGATGCTTCCGCAATCGCGGCGCGGGTGCGGTCGAGCGCCTGCACGAAGGCGAACGGCGTCATCGCCTGGCTGCCGACATGGAAACACACGCCCAGCCAATCGCAATGCTGGCGGGCCCGCTGGAGCAGCACCGGCGCTTCGATCAGGTCGCAGCCGAACTTGGAAGCCAGCGAAAGCTCCGAATACTCAGACGACACCCGCAGCCGCACGCACAGGCGCAGGTCGCGCGGCGCTGCGCCGGTTTCGGGATGGCGGCAGGCGTCGACGATCTTTTCCAGTTCCTCGACCGAATCGAGGCTGAAGGTGCGCACACCATGCTGGAAATAGGCTTCGCTGATCGCCGCCGGGGTTTTCACCGGATGCATGAAGCACAGCACCGCCTGCGGCAAAATCCCGCGCACCAGTCGCACTTCGGCAATCGAAGCGACATCATAATGGGTCACGCCCGCATCCCAGAGCACGCTGATCAGATCAGGCGCGGGGTTGGCCTTCACCGCATAGAGCACCTTGCCCGGAAACTTCTCGACGAAGAAACGGGCGGCGCGCCGCGCGGCGTGCGGGCGGTTGAGAATTACGGGTTCGTCCGGCGAAAGCGCGCGAACTACAGCCTGAGCGTCGGGATAGATGTGCAACTCAAGGGACCCCCGAAACGGTTTGTGAAAACCATAAAACGACAAGCTGCCTTGCGGTTAGGAAGTCCCCTTGGGGCAGCGGGAACGGGGCAAATAGGGCTTGCGGGCCGAATTGCAATCGAAAAATGGGCCGCACCGGGGCGGAATGTTGCTTTTTCAAGACAGCCATCGAAATGCGACTGGCGTATGACGGAACCCTGCGCATTTGCGGGTTTCCGCGTCTTCAGAACGAAACGCGCGGCACCTGATCGACGCTGCCTTGTTCGCTGTCATCGAGCCGGTGGAAATCCGCCTCGGCGAAACCAAGCGCGCCGGCAAACAGCACCGCCGGGAACGATTCGCGCGCACTGTTGAACCGCGCCACGGCAGCATTCAGCGCCCGGCGTGCAGCCGCGAGCTTATCCTCGACATCGCCGAGTTCGGCCTGGAGCGACTGGAAATTCGCGCTCGCCTTGAGATCGGGATAGGCCTCCCCCAAAGCCAGCAGATTATCGAGCGCGACCCGCAGCTTTTGCTCGCTGCCCGAAGAAGGCTCGCTATTTGCCGCCGCATTGCGCGCCGCGATCACCGCTTCGAGCGTTGACGCCTCATGCCCGGCATAGCCTTTGACCGCCTCAACCAGATTGGGGATCAGATCATGCCGCTGGCGCAGCTGCGCGTCGATATCGCCGATGCCTTGCCGCACACTCTGCCGCAGGCCGACGAGATTGTTGTAAATCCCGATCACCACCACCGCGACCGCCACCGCGACCGACAGCATGACCCAGAACATGATATCCATTGTCACCCCCTTTACCCGAAACCACTATTGTGAGGTACACTGGTTAAAGATTCGCGCCGGAGACGCAATGCGCACCAACATTAATACACTGATGCAAGGTCAGCTGGGCGAATGGCTTGCGTCGCAGGCAGAGATGCGCGCTTCGGCAAAGGCAAAGGCCAGCGCGCGCTGGGTGTGGGGCGCGGTGATCCTGCTGCCCGCGCTCGCGTTCCTGTGGTTTGCCCCCGTCCTTTCGGGCGGATTCAAGGCAATGCTGAGTTTCGGCGGGATCATGGTGGTTTCGGTCTGGGGCTATCAGCCGATTGTCGAAGCGAAAAAGGCGATCAAGATCGGGATCAATTCGGCCATCGCGGAAAGCTTCGGCGTTTCCTACGCTCACGAGGTTGAACCGGGCGCGGAGTTTGAGTCGGCCAAGACCTATGGCTTGGTTCCTGATTTTGACCGTTCCGGTTTCGAGGACCGCTGGCATGGCATTCTCGAAGGGCACAGCTTCAACCTTTACGAAGCGCACCTCGAAGAGCGACGGGGATCGGGCAAGAACCGCCGCTGGGTAACAGTGTTTCGCGGGGTGATCATCCAGATGGGGTTTGGCCGCCCGTTCCGTTCAACCACCCTGCTGCAACGCGCAGGCAAGCATCGCAAATGGTTCGGGCTTGGCGGCGCGAGTGACCATGTGTCCTTTGATGGCCACCGGCTGGACAAGGTGGATCAGGTGCACCCGGCCTTTGGCGAGGTGTTCGCGCAGTTCAGCGATGATCAGGTTGAAGCGCGCGTGCTGGTGCACCCCGGCTATGTCGAACACCTGTTGCGGCTGGAAAGCGCATTCGGCGCGAAGGAGCTGCGCGCCTTGTTTCGTGCAGGCGAGGTGATCATCGCGGTTGAAGGGCGCAACCTGTTCGAAAGCGGCGCGATTGACGCCAGCGGCGATCATGCCCGCGCCGAAGAAGCCGCGCGCCAGTTCAGCGCGCTGGCGGGGCTGGCGCTGGCAATCAACCAGAACTTGCGCGGACGGGCGCTGAAACCCGGCTCTAGCTGAGGCGATCCCTGAAATCGGCGTAATCGAACCGCTTTATGCAATCGAGCGCGTCGCTTTCGCTGTCCCACATCCAGATACTCGGCAATTGCACCCCGTTGAAGGTGTTGGTCTTCACCATCGAATAATGCGCCTGATCGAGAAACGCGAAACGCGCGCCGGGTTCGGCAGGCACTGGCAGACGGTAATCCCCGATCACGTCACCTGCGAGGCAGGATGGCCCGCCCAGCCGGATCGGGATCAGGTCAGGGTCAGCGGTTTCGCCCAGCATGGCGGGGCGATAGGGTGCTTCGAGCACATCGGGCATATGGCAGGTGGCCGAAATATCGGTGATGCCGACGGGGACTTCGTTGAACATCGTATCGAGCAGCGTGCCGACAAGAATCCCTGCATCGAGCGCCACCGCCTCACCCGGTTCGAGGATAATCTGGCAGCCGGTATCTTCGGCCGCGTCTTTCAGGAACTCCACCAACTCCTCGCGCTGGTAATCGGCCCGCGTGATGTGGTGGCCGCCGCCCATATTGATCCATTTAAGCTGGCCGAAGAACGGCTCGATCACGTCGAACACCCGGTCCCAGGTGGCTTTGAGCGGTTCAAAATCCTGTTCGCACAGGTTGTGGAAGTGGATGCCTTCGACACCCTCCATATGCTCCTCGGTCAGCTGGTCGAGCGGGAAGCCAAGGCGCGATCCCGGCGCGCTGGGATCATATTTGGCGACCTCGCCAGTGGGCACCTGCGGGTTGATGCGCAGGCCGATGCTGACGCCTGCTCCGTTGGCCGCGGCGTGGTCAAGGATCAGCCGCGCGCGATCATGCTGGCCGGGGGAGTTGAAGATCACGTGATCCGACAGGCGGCAGATTTCCTCCAGCTCTTCGGGCTTGAAGGCGGCGGAATAGGTGGCGATTTCACCGTCGTAAAATTCGGACGCGAGCCGCGCTTCCCACAGGCCTGAGGTGGACACGCCGTCGAGATATTCGCCGATGATCGGGGCTGCCGACCACATCGAAAACGCCTTCAGCGCGGCAAACACCTTGATATCCGCGCCATCAGCCGCCGCCGCATCGCGCACCTCGGCGAGCACGCGGCAATTGGCGCGCACCTTGGCCGCGTCCACGATGAAAGCGGGGCTGTCGACGCGGGACAAGTCGAAATGGGTAAAGGCGCCCGGATCACCGGCTTTGGTTTGCATATTCACTCACTCTCGTTCGTCATTGCGAGTAGCCGAAGGCTACGCGGCAATCCATCTTCCCGCGTTGCAATCAAGCGGAAGGCCCCAAGCTGGATTGCTTCGCTACGCTCGCAATGACGAGTTGCCCGGGATCGCCACCTTGAATTTTCATACCAATCAGGTTCCGAACAGAATGTTGCCATCATTGTCGATGGCGAAGCCCGGATTGTAGGCAATCTCCCACGCGTGTTCGTCGGGATCGGCGACATAGCCGCGCAAGCCGCCAATCGGCGGCGCATCAGCGCGGCGCAGTATCCGCCCACCGGCGGCAGCCAGGTCGGTCATCAGTGCCTCTACTTCACCCTCTTCGCGGACATTATGTGCGATTGCGAATGCACCGGGGCGATACAGCTCGCCCGCGACCATGTCTTCCTTGAGCGCCGCATCGGCAAACGTCGCCAAAATCACGCCATTAAGCTGGTAGAAGATTATCTCTTCGTTCTCGAAGACCGGCTCCCAACCGAAACCATCAACATAGAAGCGCCGGGATTTCGCAAGGTTGCGTGACCCCAATGTAATCAGCGAAATTCTCGGCTCGGCCATTTTTAAAACCCGACCGGCCCGTCCATTTCCTCAACCGTCCACGGCAGACCATGCGCGTTCAGCATCGCCATGAAGGGATCGGGGTCCATTTCTTCCATGTTGAACACGCCCTCGCCCTGCCAATCGCCGCGCACCATCATCGCTGCGCCGATCATCGCAGGCACGCCGGTGGTGTAGCTCACTGCTTGATTGCCGGTTTCCTCATAGGCTGCTTCGTGCGAGCAGATATTCTTGATGTAGAACGTCTTTTCGCCGCTGCCGTCCAGCGCCTCACCGGTCGCGATCACGCCGATATTGGTGTTGCCCTTGGTGGTTTCGCCCAGCGATTCGGGCTTGGGCAGCACCGCGGCGAGGAATTGCAGCGGGATGATGTCCTTGCCCTGATACTTCACCGGCTCGATGCTGGTCATGCCGACATTCTGCAGCACTGTAAGGTGGGTGATATACTGATCGCCAAAGGTCATCCAGAACCGCGCGCGCTCCAGTTCGGGGACGAACCTGGCGAGGCTTTCCAGCTCCTCGTGATACATCAGATAGGCGTTTTTCTTGCCCACCGCTTCGAAATCGAACTCGGTCCTGACCTGCATCGCCGGGGTTTCCACCCACTCGCCATTTTCCCAATGCCGCGCGGGAGCGGTCACTTCGCGGATGTTGATTTCCGGGTTGAAGTTGGTGGCGAAATGCTGGCCGTGATCGCCGCCGTTGCAGTCGAGAATATCAAGCTGGCGGATGGTCTTGAGCTTGTGCTTCTTGAGCCACATGGTGAACACGGATGTGACGCCCGGATCGAAGCCCGATCCCAGCAGCGCCATCAGCCCCGCATCTTTGTAACGGTCATGATAGGCCCACTGCCAGTGGTATTCGAACTTTGCCTCGTCCTTGGGTTCGTAATTGGCGGTGTCCATATAATCGACCCCTGCTTCAAGGCAGGCGTCCATGATCGGCAGATCCTGATAGGGCAGTGCGAGGTTGACGACTAACCCTGCGCCAGTCTTGCGGATCAGGTTGACCATCGCGGGCACTTCTTCCGCGTCGATTTCATAGGTGGCGATATCACGCCCGCAGCGTTCCTTGACGCTGGCCGCAATCGCATCGCATTTCGATTTGGTGCGGCTGGCGAGGTGAATTTCGGGAAAAATATCGGTGTTGAACGCCATCTTGTGGACGCAGACCGAACTGACCCCGCCCGCTCCGATGACGAGAACCGTGGTGGACTTTGCTGCCGACATGATAGGAACCTTTCGTAATGCGAATCTTGCGCTGCGCTTACGCGAATGAATGGATGGGGACAAATGATCCAGGCTGATGTCAGAATACCGACCCACGAAGGAGTGGTCGCCGCCGCCGATGCGATTGCGGCGATCCTGCCGCCAACGCCGCTGTTGCCGGTGGATATCAATGGCGTGCACGCCTGGGCCAAGGCAGAAGTGCTGCAACCCGTCGGCGCATTCAAGATCAGGGGCGCGTGGTGGCGGTTGATCAACCTCTCCCCCGAAGAACGCGCCGCAGGCGTGGTCGCGGTATCATCGGGCAATCATGCGCAGGGCGTGGCGTGGGCGGCCCGGCGGTTGGGTATCCGCGCGGCCATCGTGATGCCGCATGATGCCCCGCAGGTGAAGCTCGACAATACGAAGGCGCTTGGAGCAGAGGTGGTGCTGTATCAGCGCGCTCCCAAGGAACAGGGGGGCGAAGATCGCGATGAAGTGGCCGCCAATTTGATCGAACAACGTGGCGGCACACTGGTTCACGCATTCGGCGATCCGTGGGTGATCGAAGGGCAGGGCAGCGCCGCGATTGAGGCCGCCGCGCAGCTTGGCCGCGCGCCCAGCCGTATCATTACCTGCTGCGGCGGAGGCGGGCTGGCAGCAGGTCTCGCTTTGGGTGCGCCGACAAGCGCGATTCACCCGGTCGAACCCGTTGGCTGGGACATGGTGGGTCAGTCGATGGCGGCGGGCGCAATCGTCCACGCCGCACCCGATGCGCCCAAAACCATCTGCGACGCGCTGCAACCCAATGCCACTAAACTGCTCAACCTCAGCTTGCTGCAAGGTCGGGCCGAACCGGGGGTGGCCGTGACCGATGCCGAAGTCCGCGATGCGCAGCGCTTTGCCTTTGCCCATCTGCGGCTGGTGGTTGAACCCGGCGGCGCGGCAGCGTTGGCAGCGGCGCTGGCGGGCAAGGTGCCGGTGGACAATAGCACCGTCATCAT
The DNA here is from genome assembly GCA_018830415.1 of Alphaproteobacteria bacterium. Lineage (GTDB taxonomy): Bacteria > Pseudomonadota > Alphaproteobacteria > Sphingomonadales > Sphingomonadaceae > Erythrobacter. Next base: position 8,755 of record JAHJSJ010000239.1, read on the forward strand.
GCTGACCGGCGGCAATGCCGATCCGGCGGCGTTCGCCCGCACCCTTTCCGGGGCTGGCTAGCTGTGGATACCGTCACATTGCCGACACGCGAGCAAAATATGGCAGGGGTCTGACGTGACACAGGAACCAGACCACATGGCCACACAGGCAAAGCGCATCATCGAAGACGCGGTGATCCGCAAGGATGCGGGGATCGGCGACAAACTGCTCGACAAGGCTTTTGCGCTGGCGTTCAAAGGTCTGGTCTATGCCCAGATCTGGGAGGACCCGGTGGTCGACATGGAAGGCCTCGCCATTCAACCTGACAGCCGCCTGATGTGCATTGCCAGCGGCAGTTGCAATGCGCTGTCCTATCTCACCGCCAACCCCGAAAGCGTAACTGCGGTCGATCTCAACCACGCGCACGTAGCTCTGGGGCAGCTCAAGATCGCGGCGATCAGGCATCTGCCCAATTACGAACGCTTCCACCGTTTCTTCGCCCATGCCGATCACAAGGAAAACAGCGCGGTCTATAAATCCATGATCGCCCCGCACCTGGACGCGGAAAGCCGCGCCTATTGGGAAAAGCGCGACATTCGCGGGCAAAGGCGCATTTCGTATTTCACCAAGGGCATCTACAAAAAGGGCTTGCTCGGCAATTTTATCGGCCTCGCCCATGTGTTTGCCAAGCTCTACAAGATTGATCTGGGCAAGGTGCTCGAGGCGCAAACGCTGGAAGAACAGCGCGACGTGTTTGAACGCGAGTTGGCCCCGTTGTTCGAAAAGAAGTTCATCCGCTGGCTGACCGATCAGCCCGCCTCGCTGTTCGGGCTGGGCATTCCGCCCGCGCAATTCGAGCATCTCGCAGGCGATCAACGCATGGCCGAAGTGCTGCGGCGGCGGCTGGAAAAGCTCGCCTGCGATTTCGAGGTGAAGGATAATTACTTCGCCTGGCAGGCGTTCGGGCGCGGATATAGCCGGGCCGAGGGCGCGCCGCTGCCGCCCTATCTCCAGCGCGCCAATTGGGAAGCGATGCGCGAAAGGATCGGGCAGATCGACGTGGTGCGCGCCAATATGGTCGACTGGATCGGCGCCCGCGATGAAGCGAGCATGGATCGCTTTGTGCTGCTTGATGCGCAGGACTGGATGAACACCGCGCAGCTCGATGATCTGTGGGCCCGGATCACCCGCGCCAGCCGCCCCGGCGCGCGGGTATTGTTCCGCACCGCTGCCGAACCCAGCCTGCTGCCGGGGCGGCTGGATGATGCGATCCTGTCGCGGTGGCACTATCTTGAAGAAACCTCTGCCGATCTCACCCGCCGCGATCGTTCGTCGATCTATGGCGGCGTGCACGTTTACGAGCTGGCCTGATGGTGAACGCGAGCGCGCCTTCGGGTCATGCGGCATTGATGGACGAGGTTTATCGCGGGCAGCGGCATATTTATGATTTCACGCGCAAATATTACCTGTTCGGGCGTGATACGCTGATCAAAGGTCTGGCGGCGCAGCCGGGGATGCGCGTGCTGGAAATCGCCTGCGGCACCGGGCGCAACCTTGCGACGATCGGCAAAGTGTGGCCGGGCGTGCGGCTCTACGGCCTCGATATTTCGGCGGAAATGCTCAAGAGCGCGCGCGCCGCCGTGGGGGCAGAGGCGCGGTTGGGCCAAGGCGATGCCTGTTCGTTTGACGCAGCGGCGTTGCTGGGCGAACCCCAGTTTGACCGGATCGTGCTGTCCTATTCGCTGTCGATGATCCCCGATTGGCAGGGCGCACTGGATCACGCCGCAAGCCTGCTGGCACCGGGCGGCACGTTGCACGTGGTGGATTTTGGCGACCTTGCCGGCCTGCCGCGTCCCCTCGCCGGATTGCTGAGGGCATGGCTCGCCAAGTTCCACGTGGCACCGCGCGATGACATGAGTACGGTTGCAGGGCGCATCGCCGCCGCACACGATCTACTGCTCACCAGCACGCGCGGCCCGCTCGGCTATTTCCAGCTGCACGTCCTGGCCGCGAAATAGGTGCAATTGACAATCCATCGCCGCGCTCGCAGGTAGCGGCTTGGAACTTTTGAGAGGGGATCCGACGATGCAAGCGCAAATGCTCGCGCCCGCTGCCGTGCTGGTGGTGTGGACTTTGATAGTATTGTTGTGGATCATTCCCGCGCGGTTCGGGGCGATTGCCAAGATTAAGGATAAATCACTGCTCGCCGCCAAACCCGGCGCGCGCGGCAGTGATCTGGAAGGCGTCATCCCCGACAAGGCCAACTGGCCCGCGCACAATCACACCCACCTGCACGAACAGCCGACCTTGTTTTATGCGACGGTTCTGATCCTTGCGGTGATGGGGCCGGGCGCGCTCGATGTGACACTGGCGTGGGTCTATGTCGCCCTGCGGATCGTGCATTCGCTGTGGCAGAACCTCGTCAACGCGGTGCCGGTGCGGTTTGCGCTGTTCCTTGCCAGCACCATCGCGCTGATCGTTCTGGCAGTGCGTGCGGTGATGGCGACGTTGCTGGCCGACCCTTCCGCATTGCCGGTTTAAGGAAAACACCATGATCGGAATGGATATCTTGCAGCCCGTCGTCGCGCTGCTGGCGTGGACGATGGTGATGTGGCTGTGGATGTACGCCACCCGCATCCCGGCGATGAACAAGGCCGGGATCGACTCCAAGAACCTGATCGGCGGCGACGGGGGAAGCCTGCGCACCAAATTGCCCGATACGGTCAGCTGGAAGGCGGACAATTACAACCACCTGCACGAAGCGCCAACGCTGTTTTACGCGGTGGCAATCGTGCTGGCGATCATCGGACAGGGCGACGGGTTCAACACCACGCTCGCCTGGGCCTATGTTGGCTTGCGTGTGGCACACAGCATCGTGCAGGCAACCGTGAACCGCGTGATTATCCGTTTCGCGTTGTTCGCACTGTCAAGTCTGGTGCTGATGGCACTCGTCCTGCATGCCGCGATGGCGGTGTTCTAGCCTCGGAGGCCCCATTCCGACCATCCGGAGAATGAGTTTGGCCCCGGCTGGTCGCAGCAAGGAACAGATCAACATGGTCCAACAAAAATTACGTTATGGCGCACTGCTTTGTGCTTTGGCGCTTTTCGGGTGCGGCGAAAGCGATTTCACGCCCGGTGTCTGGACATGGCAGGCGGGTGGTGATCCTGAATTCAGTTGCCGCGGCAACCTGAAAATCCTGGTGATCGAAAACGACCGGATTCGCGACGTTTCTCTGGGGCGGGTGATGGAGGATTGGCAAGGTCTCAAGACCCAATTTCGCGAAGACGGCGCGGTCGTCGTAAAGGGCCGTTCGGGAGAGGTGTTCAGGTTTCGCAACGAAGGTGACGGCGTAATCACGCTGGAGGATGCGCCGAGCGAAATTGGCCTCAACTGGTCTCTGCCGGTCGAACTGGTCCGCTGCGCCCAACCCAGCTGACCGCCGCAGAACTCCCCAACACTCTGATTTTGCAGCGATCCGGTTACTCGGCGGCCTCGACCTCTTGCACTGCATGTGCGCGCGCGGCGAGGAACCGTTCGCCATCGAGCGCCGCCATGCAGCCCATCCCCGCTGCGGTGACCGCCTGGCGATAGACATGATCAGTCACGTCGCCCGCCGCAAACACGCCGGGGATCACGGTTTTCGGGGTGCCGGGTTCGGTCAGCAGATAGCCCCCGTCATCCATCGGCAGTTTGCCCTTGAACAGTTCTGTTGCAGGGGCGTGGCCGATGGCGACGAATGCGCCGTCCACTTCAATGGTGGACGCCTCACCCGTCGCCGTATCTTTGAGCGCGAGGTGGTGAAGCATGCCATTATCGTCCGCCACGAAGCTTTCTACCGCCTTGTTCCACAACACTTTAATCTTGGGGTTGGCGAACAGGCGTTCCTGCAGGATCTTTTCCGACCGCAGGCTGTCGCGGCGGTGGATCAGGGTCACATCGTCGGAATGGTTGGTGAGATAAAGCGCTTCTTCAACCGCCGTATTCCCCCCGCCGATCACCGCGACCTTCTTGCCGCGATAGAAGAACCCGTCGCAAGTGGCGCAGGCCGATACGCCCTTGCCGCCCAGCTCCACTTCGCCCGGAATGCCGAGCCATTTGGCCTGCGCGCCGGTGCAGATCACCAGAGTTTCGCCAATATATTCATCGCCGCTGTCGCCAATGGCGCGGAATGGGGGGCCATTTTCCAGATCGACCGAGACAATCGTATCCCACATCATCCGCGTGCCGACATGTTCGGCCTGCGCCTTCATTTCCTCCATCAGCCACGGGCCTTGCACCACCTCGCGAAAACCGGGATAATTTTCGACATCGGTGGTGATGGTAAGCTGACCGCCGGGTTGAAGTCCTTGAACAACAATGGGTTCCAGCATCGCGCGCGCGGCATAGATCGCAGCGGAATAGCCTGCCGGGCCGGAACCGATGATCAGCATTTTGGTGTGGTGGGTGGCCATTATGATTTGCCTTCCAGTTAATAACAGACCCGCGATATGGGAGCACGCGGCGCGATTGTCACGCCACCAGCTTTGCTCTGAGGCTCTGTTTCCGCGCCTCATCCACACCTAATTTTTGCGCGAGATAGGTGTCGAGCGAACCGTGATCGCGCGTTATCTCTGCAATATAAGTGTCTATATACTCAGGTAAAACACCCATCAGATTGTGCAACGCCTCAGGCTCGATGGCGCCATAATGCGCCTCCATCCGGGGGAGCGACTGGCGTTCGAGCACATCGCGGGTGGGGGCATCATTGGTGCGCAGAAATTCGGCCACAACATCATCGCGGTGGACGCCGAGCGCGTGGAGCAGCAGGCTGGCGGCGATCCCGGTGCGGTCTTTTCCGGCGAAGCAATTCACCAAAGATCCGCCATCACGTTCATCCAAAGCATTGAAATAGCGAGTAAACATTGCAATCATCGCGGGGTTGACCGGCATCCGCCTATAGACCGCCAGCATCCGTTGCCGCGCCTTTTCGGGGGTCATCACCACCTGCCCGCCGCCGCCTTCGTGGGGTGGAGAATTGCTGGTTTCACCATCATATGCAATCACTTGCGCGGCGAAGCTGGGATGACGCCGGCACGGGAATCCCTCCCGCTCGCTCACCCCGCGCAGGTCGATCACCGTGCGGATATCCAGCGCGTGGATCAGCGCAAGATCGGCGTCGCTCGCCTCCATATGCTGGCCCGACCGGAACAGCACCCCGCTGCGCACCCGCCCCCCACCGGGCACTGCATAGCCGCCATAATCCCTAAGGTTATGAATACCTTGTGTGATAAAAAACGGGCCAGAGCGGGCAATGTTGGGCGGATCGCCAAGGTTTTCACGAATCATCACCCCGACACTGACAGGGTGCCTGGACGGGGGCAAGGCCGGTCTAGGCAGGGTCTAGGTGGGGTCAAGCCAGGGTCTAGGGAACTCTACGAGGGGTCAAACCAAGCCCGCCGGAACCCGCCATGGTTAATGGTGCATTTCCCAACACACCCACTTCACAAAAGCCCCCACCTATGGCCCGAATCCTGATTGCCGATGATGATGAACTGATCGCCGAATTCGCCAGCGAAGTGCTGATCGATTCCGGCCATGCCTGCGGCTGGGTGACTAGCGCCGAGGCAGCGTGGGACTGCGTGCATCGCAAGCGGCCCGACATCCTGCTGCTCGATCAGGCGATGCCGGGCGAATCCGGCCTGTCGCTGCTGCGCCGTTTGCGCATTTCGCCGTTGCTGTATGATTTGCCGGTGGTGATGTTCACCACCATCAGCGGCGAGGAGGATGAGGCGCAGGCGATTTATGCCGGCGCGCAGGATTTCCTGACCAAGCCATTTGATCCGGTCGTGCTGGTCACGCGGATCAACCGGCTGCTGAAACGCCGTGGGGATCGCCCGCGCCATGTTGATCTTGTCCATGCGGTGCTGTCCCAGCCGGTCACCCTCCAGCCGTTACGGCGCGCGCTTTAGTGCCAGCGCCACCCGCTATTGCTGGCCGCCCAACAGGCCCCGCCCGATCACCTGCGCCTGAATCTCGGCCGCGCCTTCAAAGATGTTGAGTATCCGCGCATCGCACAGCACCCGGCTGATCGGGTATTCCAGCGCATAGCCATTGCCGCCGTGGATCTGCACCGCGTTATCCGCCGCGCTCCATGCCACTCGCGCGGCGAGCAATTTGGCCATCCCCGCCTCGATATCGCAGCGCGCGCCGCGATCCTTGGCCCGCGCGGCAAAATAAGTCAGTTCGCGCGCCATCACGATTTCCGCCGCCATCAACGCCAGCTTGTCCGACACGCGCGGAAACTGCGTCAGCGCCTGCCCGAATTGCTTGCGCCCCTGCGCATAATCGAGCGCCAGATCAAACGCGTTCCACGCCACGCCGATGGCGCGCGCGGCGGTTTGGATACGCGCGCCTTCAAAGGTGCGCATCAGCTGTTTGAAGCCCTGCCCTTCCGCCCCTCCCAGCAGGCCATCCGCCGCGACCGCAAAACCATCAAACCCCAGCGCATATTCCTTCATCCCGCGATAGCCGAGCACTGCAATTTCGCTGCCGTCGATCCCGGCATCGGGGAACGGCGCGGCGGCGCTGCCGCGCGTCTTTTCTGCCAGCAGCATCGATAGGCCCGCATAGCCGGGGCGCGAAGGATCACTGCGCACCAGCATCGTCATCAGATCGGCGCGCGCGGCGTGGGTGATCCAGGTTTTCGCCCCCGTAACCCGCCAGCTGCCATCGGCCTGCCGTTCGGCGCGGGTGCGAACGCTGGCAAGATCGCTGCCGGTATCGGGTTCGGTGAACACGGCGGTGGGCAGGCACGATCCATCGGCGATACGCGGCAGAAACCGCGCCTTTTGCTGCGGCGTGCCGTTGGCCGCGATAAGCTCGCCCGCGATTTCCGAACGCGTGCCCAAAGAGCCTGCGCAAATCCACCCGCGCGACAATTCTTCGGACACCACCGCCATCGCCAGCTTACCCAGCCCCAGCCCGCCATGTTCTACCGGAATGCAGATGCCGAACACGCCAAGCGCCGCCATCTCGGCAATCACGTGATCGGGGATCAGCGCATCGGCAAGGTGCCACTGATGCGCGAAGGGCGTGATTTGCTGCGCGGTAAAGGCTCGAAATTGCTGACGAATCAGATCGAGCGTTTCATCCGCCAATCCCTCATCCGGGCGCACGCCATCGGCCAGCAATGCGGTGAGCGCGGCGCGGGTATCGGGCGTACTGCCATCGGCCAGCAGGCGCGCGACTGCCGGATGCGCTGCCAGCGCGCGCGCCTCAGTCCCGGTACCGAACGCCGACGGGCGCACCACCTCGCTCGCGCTCATCGGCAATCCGCCGGCGATCTGCGCGAGGTATTCGCCAAACCCGATCCGCAGCGTCAGTTCTTCGGCCCCGCCAAACTGCCCAGCCGCATCGGCCCGCACGGCCCAATCGAGTGTCGCCTCCAGCGCGGCGATGCTTGCCGCGATCCACGCAAAGCCGTGCACGCTGTGCTGTTCGCGCGCGATCAGCGCGGGTTGCGGCGCGCCGTCAGGGGCAACCGCGCGCAACACCGCCGCCCGCACCGCCTCGGCATAATCGCGCGCCGCGCCAAGGCTGGCGCGGGCCGTATCAATCCATTCGCTCATGCCCGGATCATTCCCGCGTGCCCAGCAATTGCCGCGCCACCACCCAGTTATGAACCTCGCTCGGCCCGTCATAAATGCGCATGGTGCGCAGTTTGTTGGACATGAGGTAAAGCGGCAATTCGCGGGTCATCCCCATCGCGCCGAACATCTGCATCGCGTGATCGACTATCTCGTAAGCGCTTTCGATGCAGAAGCTCTTGATCATCGAGATTTCGCTGCGGGTATCGCGGCCCTCGTCGATCTTCCACGCGCAGTCATAGGTCATCAGCCGCATCGCGTGGATTTTGGTCGCGGCGTCGCTGATCCAGTTCTGCACTGTCTGACGCGCCGATAATGGCTTGCCAAAGGTGGTGCGCTGCGGGGCGTAATCCACCATCATGTCGAGCGCGCGGCTGGCCATGCCGATCGCCCATGATGCCATCTCGATCCGCCGCGTGCCCAGCCGCACCTGCATCGGCGCAAACCCCTGCCCGCGCGTGCCGAGCAGTTTCCACCCCGGCACGCGGCAATCCTCCAG
>JAHJSJ010000024.1 GCA_018830415.1 Alphaproteobacteria bacterium
GATCAAACAAAAGCCTGCTCGAACGCGACCTTGTTCCGCGCACCAGCCCGACCTGCCGGGCCGAGTTCTGCGGCCGGGGATGCGGGCTTTCGGCGGTGCGCTTCACTACCTTCCGTTTGCTTGATGCGATTGACCCCGAAACGAACCGGGTGTGTTTTGCTGGCCTGTTCGGGGAAAATTACGTCGACGGCAGATTGCGATTCATGTCTGGGCCGCAGACTGGCTTGGATTTCGGTATCATCGATGCGGACGCGGACTGGCTCACGCTCGATCGTCCGCTGGTGGCGGGAACCGCTATCGGCACCCGCGCTGAACTGCGCGAAGGATGCGATCATACCTTTGCCACCTGCGCGGGCCGATTTGCCAATAGTATCAACTTCCGCGGTGAACCGTTCCTGCCGGGCAATGATCTGCTGTCGCGTTACGGCCAACCATGATTGGGGCGGGCGCGCCAAATCCGGGCGTTGCGCTGGCCGAGGCAGCGGCAAAGCTGGTGGGCAGCCCGTTCCGGCTTCACGGACGCGACCCTGCAACCGGTCTCGATTGCGTCGGACTGGTGGTCGCAGCGCTATCCGCAACCGGAGCAACTCCGCATGCGCCCAGCGGTTACGGCTTGCGCAACCTGTCGGTGGATCATTGGCTGCGTTTTGCCGAGCGATCAGGACTGGCAGCGTCGCCTGGCCCAATCCGCACAGGCGATGTGCTGTTGATCGCGCTCAGCCATTGCCAGCATCATCTGGTCATCGCCGCGAGCGCGGCCAGCATCATTCATGCCCATGCCGGGCTGCGACAAGTGGTGCGACAACCGCTTGATCCCACTTGGCGGCTCCACATCAAGTGGCACGTCGCACAACAAACGGAAGGCTGATTTCATGGCAACATTGGTGCTTACAGCCATCGGCACTGCCGTTGGTGGGCCGATTGGTGGAGCGATTGGCGCTTTGGTCGGTCAGCAGGTCGATGGGCTCATTTTTGGCGGCGGCACCCGCCAAGGGCCTCGTCTGCGCGAAGTGACGATCAGCACGTCGAGCTATGGCCAGCCAATCGCGCGCCTCTTCGGGCGGATGCGGGTGCCCGGTTCGGTGATCTGGTCGACCGACCTGATTGAAAACAGGCGCAAGGAAAAGGGGCGCAAGGGACAGCCATCGACCGTCACCTTCGCCTACACGGCCTCGTTCGCGATTGCATTGTCGAGCACCCCGATCGCGCGGCTCGGGCGGGTCTGGGCCGATGGCAACCTGCTGCGCGGAAGCCTTGGCGACCTCAAGGTAGGCGGGAGCCTGCGCATCTACTGCGGCCACGGCGACAACCCGGTTGATCCCCTGATCGCGGCCGCCAAAAGCGGTCAGGCGCCAGCCTTCCGGGACTGTGCCTATGTGGTGTTCGAAGATCTTGAACTGGGGGATTTTGGCAACCGTATCCCGGCGCTCAGCTTTGAAATCTTCGCCGAAGGGGGCGATGACACTGTCTCTCTGGAACGGTTGGTGCCTGGGGCGGTTCCGGCTGCAACGCCGGTCATGCTGGCCCATGCCCGGGGCTTTGCCGATGAAGGCGGACCCCTTTCCGCAAGTTTGGCAGCGATTGATCAGGTCATCCCGCTGATCTGCACATCAGGCAAATATGGCCCGATCATTGCCCCTAGGGCGGTTCCAGATGGGGAAATTATCACTCTGCCCGCCCAACTCGCGCTGCGCGACAATGGCTCAGACGAAGCCCGGCACAAGCAGCGGTCAGGTGTCCCGACCCAGGAACCGGCGGCCCTGCGCTATTACGACGAAGATCGCGATTACCAGCCGGGCGTGCAGCGCGCGATTGGCACGCGGCAGGTGGGCCGCGAATTGATGGTTGATCTGCCCGCCACCATGAACGCAAGCGGAGCACGGCAGCTGGCCAATGACAGTGCGAATCGTGCACGCTGGCAGCACGAAACGGTGCTCTGGCGCACCAGCGAAATCGACCCGCGCCTATCCCCCGGCACCATCGTGCGCATTCCCGATGCTCCCGGATACTGGTTGTTGCGCAGTTGGGAATGGCTCGACCGCGGGATTGAACTCGAATTGGAAAGGCTCGCGCCCGGCCTTACAACGGCCCGCATCAGCGATCCGGGCGAGCCCTTGCCGCCGTCAGATCTGGTGATCCCGGATACGAAGCTGGCCGCCATAGAAGTTCCGGCAGACGGCAATGCCAATCCCGCTGCATCTCTGATTTTCGCAGCCGTTTCGGCCGAAAATAATGCGTGGCGCGGCGCGGCGCTGTTTGCCGTTCAAGGCACCGCGATGGTCGATCTGGGCACCAGCGGATCACAGCGCGCCATTATTGGCACACTTTTTGAACCGCTGCCCCCTTCGCGGGCTTTGCTGTTCGAGCCGGAAGGCAAGGCCGTAATCGAACTCGTCGCAGACGACATCGCCTTCACTGAAACAAGCATTGATGCCCTCGCCGCAGGAGCCAACCGTTTGCTGGTCGGCAGCGAGGTCATCCAGTTTGTGCGGGCCGCCCCGTTGGGCAACCGCCGGTGGGAATTGTCAGGATTGCTTCGCGGACGCGGCGGCACCGAGCACAGCGCGGCGCAGGGCCATCCTGCGCAAACCCTTGCCGTCCTGCTGGATAACAGTCTGGTCGCGCTCGATCAGGAGCTAGTTCCACCGCTGCCGACCACGCGAATCGCGGCAATCGGGAGAGGCGATACCGAAGCGGTGCTCGCCCCGCTCGCCAATCCCGGCCTTTCGCGCCGCCCGCCGTGCCCGGTTCACCCGCGCCAAAGGACCGATCCGGATCAGACCCGGCATTTCACCTGGACCCGGCGCGCGCGCGGGCAATGGCGCTGGGACAATGCGGTCGAGGTGCCACTGGTGGAAGAACGCGAACTTTATCAAATCGGCTACGGCCCGACCGCCGCGCCGCACGTCACATGGACGCGCAGCGAACCACAATTGTCGCTGACTCAGCCAGAAATTGCGAGCCTGCGGGACACGCACGGCAATGCCGATCTGTGGGTCAGGCAGGTCGGAACATTCGACCGCTCACCGGCGCTGTTGCTCGCGTCGCTTTAACCAAGCTCAGGAGTTCTGCATGTCCGAACCTTTTACCTTCACCTCCTCCACGCCGAACATCGGCTTACCATTGCTGATCGCAGGCCAGGCACAAAAGGAATTCTTCCTCAATCAGTCGCTTGTTATTGTGGATTCGCTTCATCGCCGCTCTGTGATAGCCTCGCAGCCTGCACCGCCGACGAATGCCGACGAAGGCGACTGCTTCCGGATCACTGCCCCTGCAACGCAGGAGTGGGTGGGTTGCGAAGATCACATTTCCATTCGGATTGGCGGCAGCTGGCACTTCATTGCACCGCGCGAAGGCATGTTCGTGTTTGACAGCGCGGCGGATCAGTTCCTGCTTTATCAATCAGGTTGGCGGGTCGCTTCTACACCTGCAATCCCGGCGTCCGGCGCCGTAATTGATGCCGAAGCGCGCGCCGCGATCAGTGAGTTGATCGATGCTCTGCGCGACATCGGGATTTTTGCGCCCGTGGCCGATTGAAAGGACCGCTTCTCACCCGCCGAACATAGTTGCATTTTTCGACTAGAGACTGCCATCGCGACATTCTTGCAACACCCTTGCGTGATTGATGGCTTGCCTCTGGCATAGGGAAAAGATAGAGACAGTCTGTGCCTCAAGTCTAATATAAAAGGGGAATCTGAGTATGCGCAAACTCGTCATTGGAATGGCGATGGCTTCGACCGCGCTGACAACGCCTGCCATGGCCCGCGACGGCCAATGGTACATTCAGGGCGATGCTGGTGCCATGATTGTCGAAGACCAGGATCTCGATATCAACGGTGTGAAAGACAATGCAGGCGTCGGCTACGACACTGGGTTCGATTTTGGTGCCGCAGTCGGCTACGACTTTGGGGTTTTCCGCCTCGAAGCCGAGACCAGCTATCGCGCTGCTATCGATCCGGAAGATGTTACCGCCGGCAGCCAGGGCCTCGCGCTCTTTCCTCCCACCGTCCCCACCTTCAATGGGAAGCGTAGTGCGTTTGGGGAAATGAATGCACTCAGCTTCATGCTGAACGGCCTAGTAGATTTCGGCGACGACGATAGCCTTCAGGCATTTCTCGGCGGCGGCATCGGTGTGGCCCGTGTGGACATGGACGCCAGCGTGGATGACAGAGGCCCCGGTGTCTGGAATGACTCCGATACGGGTTTGGCTTGGCAAATTCTTGCAGGTGTTCGTGCTCCGATCAGCGACTCGTGGGATATTGGCCTGAAGTATCGTTACTTCAATGCGCCAGACATTGGCCTCGTCGACCCGTTGGGGCGTAACCTCGATACCGAACTTGTCACGCACTCGTTGATGGGGTCGATCACCTATAATTTCGGTGGTGAAGAACCTGTTGTCGCGCCAGTGGCACCTCCCCCGCCACCGCCACCGCCACCGCCACCGCCGCCGCCGCCGCCTCCGCCCCCGCCGCCACCGCCACCACCGGTGCCGTGCAACACGGGCCCGTACATCGTGTTCTTCGACTTTGATCAGTCGGACATCACGGCTGAGGCTGCAACTATCCTTAACAGCGCCGTCACAGCCTACGCCAATTGTGGTTCGGCAAACGTGATGTTGGCGGGTCACACTGACCGTGCGGGTAGCGTCAAGTACAACATCGGCTTGGCTGAACGTCGTAACGCATCGGTTCGCAGCTACCTGAACGGTCGCGGCATCCCTGATGGCCGCATTGCCGGTGAAGCGTTTGGCGAATCTCAGCCGCGCGTCCCGACCGCCGACGGTGTGCGCGAAGCGCAGAACCGCCGCGTGAAAGTGACCTATGGCCCGGGTTCGGGCATGTAAGTCACCCCACTAAGGGTATTGAAGAGGGGCTGGAGCAATCCAGCCCCTTTTTTGTTGGGGTCTCGTCAAATGAGTGTCGTTGAAGTGACGAGACCTTGCGCACTCAGGGTCGCCATAGCGAGATCCTGCCTTGTGCTGACATCACAAGTTCGATCGGGGATCCGCTGTGTGGTTAAGTCGCCGACGGTAGCTCCACTCCGGCTAGGATCACATGATTGGCGCGTCATCTGCTCGGCGATCTTGCTTCCTAACCTGGAGCATATTTCAGCCAAGTGGAAGCAGCTGGCTACTCAGAAAACGCAGTGCTTCAGAGACATGAAGTGTTGATTCTGATGAGGTCAGGATGGAATCTTTTCCGCAGGTCCGGTCATCCCGGTTCACCGTTTTGTGACGGTAAGCCCGATGGCAAGGCGCGAAGTGAAGCCTCAGGCTAGCCAACGCCGCAACGCAGTCTAGCAGGGCTCCCAGATGCAACCGCTTGGTGGCGAGCAGAATCCGCCATCCGTAACATCTTGGCCTGCACCTGATTGCTATACCTCGGAACGATCGGGAAGCACTCCCCGTTCTGGTGTCGGCACTGACTCGCCCATTGCTGCCCGGGCGCGCTGCGCGATGGTCGCTTCGGCAACTGGTAGCGCGCGGTAAGCGTAGATCAGCAGAATGAGCGATATCGGTGCCACCGCGATCAGCGAAAGAACGCCCATCCGCATGCTTCCGGTCAACTCTGAAATCTGTCCGACCATGTAAGGCCCAATCGCGAGGCCAACCAGCGTGGTCGCAAGAAAGAATGAGGCCGTCGCAGTACCTCGCATCCGCGGGAGAACCAGATCCTGCGTGGTCGCCGCCGCCGCCCCCAGAGCGGTCGCAGCGAACAGGCCGGCGAGGAAATTCATCACATAGAACAGCGCCGCGTTCTCTGTGGTGAATCCAACCCATATCGGGATCACCGGGGCGATAATGCCGAACATGATGACAAGAATGCGTCCCGATGGATTGCGGACACGCAGCCAGTCAGACATGCGCCCGCCCAGAATCACCCCAAGAAATCCGGACACAGCCCCGCTGCCACCGAGCACGAAGGCGAGCTCCTCCTTTGGCAGTTTGAGCACAGTCTCCGCATATGGCGCTGACCAGAACGCCAACGCGTATGCTCCGAGCGAGACCAGCCCATATCCCAGAGCCGTGCAAATGAAGGCCGGCGTACCCCAGATCAGGCTGAAGGTAGCAGGATCGTGGCGCCGGAGCGTCGCAGCCCAGGAAAACACCGCATAATAGCCGAACGCCATGGCTGACCATTGTGGCAAATTGTTAGTCAGCTTGGTCATGATTACCGCAAGGATGACCATGGCAGCCGCCATCGCCAGATTGATCAGCACCGCCATTGGGCCACGGCGCATGGCATGGATCAATGTAAACGGCGGGAGTAGCATCGAAAGGTCGGTGAAGAAATCAAACAACGGATGGCGGCCGCTCGCATTTTCTTCGGGCGGTCGCGCAGGTTCGCGCAGCGACGCCACCCACAGCGCAAGCAGCAGGCCGGGCAGGCCTACCGCCATGAAGGCGGCCTGCCAGCCAACCAACCCACCGATTCCGCCACCCGGATAGGCCGCGTCCCAGACCTGCGAAATCTTGGCGCCAATAAAAAGGGAGACCCCTCCGCCAAGATACAGGCCGGAAGAATAGATTGCCAATGCAGTAGCGCGCTGGCGGGTGGGAAAATAATCTGAGATCAGCGAATATGCGGTCGGGCTTGCGGTTGCTTCGCCAACCCCCACCCCCATCCGTGCCAGTGACAACGTAAAATAATTGCGCGCAAGCCCGGATAGCGCGGTCATGGTTGACCACAGAACCAAACCGATAGTCAGCAGACGCACGCGATGCCAACGGTCCGCCAGCCGGCCCAATGGCACACCAAACAACGCATAGAACACCGCAAAGGCAGCCCCACCCAGGAAACCCAGCTGTCCATCGGTCAGGTCGAGGTCGCGCTTGATATCGACAGCGAGGATCGAGAGGATCTGCCGATCGATGAAATTGAGGATATAGACCACAACCAACACGCCCAGGACATACCAGCTATATGCGGACGCTGGCGCATCCTCACGGGCCTGCGCCGCAGTTGCTTCCTCGCTCAAGAATGATCCCCTATCGGTATGGTCTGGTTAAAGGTCAGCCAGAAGGCTGCCGTCAGGCGTTATAGGCTGTGCTATCGACTATTCCGGCTTCGGCAAAACCCTTTTTCCGTAAACGGCACGAATCGCACAATCCGCACGCCGTGCCATCGGGCGTTGGATCGTAGCACGACCAGCTCCATGCCGGGTCAAGTCCGAGCCGTGCGCATTCGCGGGCGATATCGGCCTTGGTCATGTGCTGGAGCGGGGCGTGGATCGTGAAGGGCGCGCCCTCAACCCCGGCCTTGGTGCCGAGCCGCGCCGTTTCGGTAAAGCTGGCGATGAATTCGGGCCGGCAATCGGGGTAGCCGGAATAGTCGAGCGCATTGACCCCGATGAACACGTCGCGCGCGCCCGCCGCTTCGGCACAGGCTGTGGTCAGCGCGAGAAACACGAGATTGCGCGCAGGCACATAGGTGACCGGAATATCGTGTCCCACCCCGCCTTTAGGCACATCAATGGCATCCGTTAGCGCCGATCCGCCAAACGCGCGCAGATCAAGCGTAATGCAGGTCTGACGTGCCAAGCCCAGCCGCTCGGCAATCCGCGCC
>JAHJSJ010000240.1 GCA_018830415.1 Alphaproteobacteria bacterium
AGGGCGGCGCATTATTGGGCGCTGCCAAGGCTTCCGGGGTGAGCGGCGCAGAAAGATCAGCCGGACGCAACACCGGCCCCGGCAGCGCGGCAAGTTCGCGCCGCAATACCGCCACTTCGTCAAGCTTGTCGACCAATCCATCCAGATCGCGCGCTTCCTCGGCCAGCGCCAGCGCGCGCTCAGCCTCACGCAGGGCCGCGCCGCGTGCACTGCGTGAGGCGATGCGTTGCTGGTTTTCAACCGCAGCGAGGCTTTGACGGCGTTCCCGCAGCATCCCTTCGCTGCTGCGCAACTGATCGAGCGAGCGCGCCGCCTGCGCTTCCAATGCGCGCCCGCGATCAAGCTCGCTGCGCAGCACGGCGGTGCGCGCGCGGATCTGCGGCACTGCGCTATCGAGCACCGCGCGCACATAGACTACGTCTTTGAGCGATCCCGGTTGCAGCGCCGACAGCGCCAGCGGGCGGCGCGCTGCGGTTTGCAAGGCAGCGGTGAGGCGCGCGGTCGGTTCTTGTTTTGCAGCCAGCCTTGCGGTCAAATCGGCGCGCTCGGCCCGCGCGATCGAATAGCGCGCGCGCGCGACTTCGATATCGGCTTCGGCCTGCTGGATCCGCGCGGCGAGCGCGGCGGCTTCGTTGGCGGTGCGCTGCACGGCTTCGGTGGCGGCTTCGGCCTCACGCGAAAGGCGGGCGGCACGGGCTTCGGCAAGGCGGCTTTCACGGGTGGCGCGGGTCAGCGCGGCTTCGGCCTCATCGGGCGCGATCAATTGCACGGCGGTTTGCGCGCGGGTGGCTGGCAGTGTCACAAGCAACGCGGCGCAGGTGGCGGCGGTGCACAGGGCAAGCAGCGCGGGACGGTTCATTGTCCTATCCTGCCCGATGATAGGGGTGTCCGGCAAGGATGGTGGTGGCGCGGTAAAGCTGCTCCATCAGCATCGCGCGCGCCAGCATGTGCGGCCATGTGGCAGGGCCGAAGGCGAGCAGCAGATCAGCAGATGCGCGCTCATCGTCCGAATGGCCATCCGCCGCGCCCAGCACAAACCGCGTTTCGCGCACGCCATCATCGCGCCAGCGGCCCAGCAAGGCGGCAAAATCCTCTGACGTCATCGCCTTGCCGCGTTCGTCGAGCAGCACCGTGCGGCAGGGGTTTAGCGGATCGGCCAGCTTGCCCGCGCCGGTATCGGGCCATTCGGTCAGCTTGACCGGCCAGGTCAGGCGTTTGGCATAACGATCAACCAGATCGCCCTCAGGCGACCGACCAATTTTCCCGCGCGCGATGATGTGGAGGAGCATTTTCTGTTTGGCCTCAAGCGCCGGCGCGCGCGTCCGCGCGCTTGGCTATCCTCGCTCACGCGACCTGAAGGTCGGATCGCTGCGGGCGGCCGGTCGGCCTTGCGGCTTGCTGCGCAAGCCGAACCAGCACCCAATCGCTCTGGCTACGCGCTGCCGGTGCCGGTTCCGGTCGCCGTCGTGTCCGAACCTTCGAACGACCACATCCGTTCAAGGTTGTAGAAGCTGCGCACTTCGGGGCGGAACAGGTGCACCACCACATCGCCCGCGTCGATCAACACCCAGTCGGCGGCGGGCAGACCTTCGATCCGCGCATGGCCGAACCCGGCTTTCTTGATCTCTTCAGCCAGTTTCTGCGCCATCGAGGCGACCTGCCGGGTCGAACGCCCGCTGGCGATCACCATGTGATCGGCAATCGAGCTTTTCCCCGCGAGCGGGATCGAAACGATTTCCTGCGCTTGATCATCATCAAGCTGGGTCAGCACCAATTGGTGCAGCGCGTCGGCGTCCATGTCAGAACGCACCAGCGTTTGGGCTGCCGTGGCAGCGGCTTGAACCGCACCGGGCGGCACGGACGCGACAAAGGCTTCGGTAATCGGCAATCGGGTATCTCCAGATATCAGGGCGATGGGAACGAACAGCACGCAGACGAACAAACGAGGGAGCCGAAACGCCTGAACCGCGTCTCATGCCTCCTCCCCTGACCGGATGCTGCGAAATGTCAGCCGATCACGCACCGGGGCTCTGCGTTTCCCATTTTCCCAATCCGTGCTGAGAATATCCTCAGCCCATCCCGCATTGGCGCGGCGAATAGCCGTGGCCGAGCGGTGATCCGGATCAAAACGCAATAACACCAGAGCCGGTGCGCTCCATTGCCCCCGTTTCCGAATACTGGCGGCGGGCACGCGATAGCGCCTGAGCCAGGCCATGGCGGGGCTCGTCATGGCAGCTGCATCATAGCCGGGCCGGGCGATCACCGCAATCGGCATTGTCCGCACGATCCTCCGCCAGTCTTTCCAGCGGTGCAACTGGGCGAGATTATCCGCCCCCATCAACCAGATGAACCGCCGCTTAGGGTAACGCCGGACGAGCTTGGCGAGCGTGTCGGCAGTGTAGCGGGTGCCCAATTCACGCTCAATCGCGGTCGGCACAATCGGTG
>JAHJSJ010000241.1 GCA_018830415.1 Alphaproteobacteria bacterium
CAATATGTCTCACGCTCGGTCATCACCGGGTTTGTGAACGCGCTGGCGATCCTGATCTTCATGGCGCAGCTGCCCGAACTGACCGGCGTGCCGGTGATGACCTATGCGCTAGTCGCAGGCGGGCTGGCGATCATTTACCTGCTGCCATACCTGACCAAGGCCGTGCCATCGCCGCTGATTGCCATCGCGGTGCTGACCGCGCTGGTGTTTTACACCGGGTTCGATGTGCGCACCGTGGGCGATATGGGCGAATTGCCGTCATCGCTGCCCGTGTGGTTGATCCCCGATGTGCCGCTTACGCTGGAAACGCTGCAGATCATCCTGCCATATTCGCTGACGATGGCGGCGGTCGGCCTGCTCGAATCGATGATGACCGCGCAGATTGTCGATGATCTGACCGATACCGGGTCCGACAAGCAGCGCGAGATGAAGGGGCAGGGCATCGCCAATTTCTTCACCGGGTTTCTGGGCGGAATGGGCGGCTGCGCGATGATCGGGCAATCGGTCATCAACGTGAAGTCCGGCGGCGAGACCCGGCTTTCCACCTTCGTAGCGGGCGCATTCCTGCTGTTCCTGATCGTGGTGCTGGGGCCGCTGGTGGCGATCATCCCGATGGCCGCGCTGGTGGCGGTCATGGTCATGGTGGCGATCGGCACGTTTTCCTGGCGATCGGTCCGCGACATCCGGCATCACCCGTGGCAGTCATCGATCGTGATGGTGGCCACTGTGGTCATCACCGTGTGGACGCATGATCTGGCGCAGGGCGTGCTGGCGGGCGTGGTCCTTTCGGGGCTGTTCTTCGCCAGCAAGGTCAAGCGCATCTTCACGGTGGAATCGCGGCTTTTGGCTGACGGGCTGACCCGCCATTATCAGGTATCGGGACAGGTGTTCTTCGCCTCGTCCGACAGCTTCGTCGATGCTTTTGACTTCAAGGAAGTGATCGACCGGGTGGTGATCGATGTGTCACAAGCCCATTTCTGGGATATTTCGGCGGTGGGGACGCTCGACAAGGCGATCATGAAGTTCCGCCGCGAAGGCACCGATGTCGAAGTGATCGGCCTCAACACGGCGAGCGCGGCGATGATCGACCGCTATGCCATCCACGACAAGCCGGGCGCACAGGCGCAAAACGGCGGACATTGAGAGGATCATGACCATGGAACACATCCTCGCCTGTATCGACGCATCAAGCTATGCCGACAGCGTCTGCGATCTTGCCGCCTGGGCTTCCAAGCGGCTGGCGATGCCGGTTGAACTGCTGCACGTCGTTCAGCGCAGCGATGCGGTGGCCGCGCGCGGTGATCGGTCCGGTGCCATCGGGCTTGGGGTTAAGACCAGCCTGATGGAAGAACTGGTCGAAATGGAAGCCGCCGAGGCGCGGCTGAAGGTGGAACGCGGCCGGGTGCTGCTCGCCGCCGGTGAAAAGCGCCTGCGCGAAGCCGGTGCCTTCGATGTCCGAACCTTGCACCGCCATGGCGGGATCGTTGAAACCATCCTTGAACGTGAGGCCGATGCCCGCGTTGTCGTGATTGGCAAGCGCGGCGCCAGCCACGAATTTGCCACCGGCCATATTGGTTCGAAACTTGAACGCGTGGTGCGCGCCAGCACCAAACCGGTGCTGGTCGCCTCACGCGAATATGCCGAGCCGCGCAGCATCGTGTTTGCCTATGATGCCAGCCCTGCGGCCAAGCGCGCGCTCGGCCGCCTGATCGAATCCCCGCTATTCGCCGGAATACCCGTAAACGTCGTGATGGCCGATGCCGACAACGAGGCCCATCGCCGCGCGCTGAGCGACGCTGTGCTTCGGCTGGGTGATGAACGTGAAGTCACCACCACGCTTGAACCCGGCAAGCCCGAAGCCGTTATCGCCAGAGTGGTCGAACAGACCCCCGGCGCGATGCTGATGATGGGTGCCTATGGCCATTCGCCAATCCGCACCCTGATCGTCGGCAGCACGACCACGACGATGATCCGCACCGTGCGCGTGCCGGTTCTGCTCGTGCGCTGAGCAGGGTAATCACAACCCCCAGTCGATCACCCCGCGCCCGTGCTGTTCCAGAAAGGCGTTGGCCTGGCTGAACGGGCGTGATCCGAAAAAGCCATTATGCGCGGACAGGGGGCTGGGGTGGGCCGATGACAGCACCAGATGCACATCGCTGCGGCCCAGCGCGGGGATGCGAGCAGCTTTCTTGCGCGCGTGGCTGCCCCACAGGATGAACACCGTCGGCGCATCGCGCTGCGCCGCCGCCGCGACGCAGGCATCGGTGATCGCATCCCACCCGCGTCCCGCATGGCTGCCCGCCAGCCCGGCCTCGACCGTCAGCGTGTTGTTGAGCAACAGCACACCCTGCCGCGCCCACGGCGTCAGATCGCCGGTCGCGGCGCGCGGCAGGCCAAGGTCAGCATCCAGCTCTTTATAGATATTCACCAGCGAGGGCGGCACCCGCACCCCGTCCTGCACCGAAAACGCCAGCCCATGCGCCTGCCCCGGCCCGTGATAAGGGTCTTGGCCCAGGATCACGCAGCGCACGTCATCCAGCGGGGTCAGCGCCAGCGCGGCGAGGCGGGTTCCGCGCGGGGGATAAACCTGCTTGCCCGCCGCCTCTTCCGCCGTGAGCCACCCGCCCAGCCGCCGCGCCTCCGGGGTTGCCAGCACGGGTTCAAGCACGCTGCGCCAGCTATCGGGGATCGTTTCGGCTGCCATCATCCACCCCTGCTACACCCGGTATAAGCAGTCGCGCCACTCTGCCCTTCCCCTCTTTCCCCAATCGGCGTAGGGCGGCACCTATGACTGTGCATTTCCACGAAGAAGACCTCCCCCCCGGCGTGCTTGCAGGAACCGCTGCGCTGGCGGTCGATACCGAGACCATGGGCCTGATCACCACCCGCGACCGGCTGTGCGTGGTGCAATTGTCCGATGGTTCGGGCGATGAACATCTGGTGCGCTTCAATCCCGGCAGCAGCTATGACGCGCCCAATCTGAAAGCACTGCTGAGCGATCCTTCGCGGGTGAAAATCTACCACTTCGGGCGCTTTGATCTGGCCGCGATCCACCACTACCTTGGCGTGATGGCCGGGCCGGTGTTCTGCACCAAGATCGCCAGCAAGCTGGTGCGCACCTACACCGACCGCCACGGGTTGAAGAATCTGGTCGAGGAACTGCTGGGCGAGAATATCTCGAAACAGCAACAGTCGAGCGATTGGGGCGGCCCCGTGCTGTCCGATG
>JAHJSJ010000242.1 GCA_018830415.1 Alphaproteobacteria bacterium
GGATTGATCGCCGCCAGCGCGATTTCGGACGCCTTGCGGGTGGCGATTTTCTGCGGGACGGCGATCAGGCCCGCGATGTGGTCATCAAGGCTGAAACCTTCGGGCAGGTCGCCCGCCATCCGACGTTCAAAATCCGCCCGCAGCGGGGACGCCGCCAGCCGCCCTGCCCATGCTCCATGCGCCGCGCGGCCCGGTTCGGCTGCCCGGTGCCAATCGGCGGCGATGCCTCCGGGGATCACGAAAGGTTCAGCCGTCCAGCCCAATTCGGCGCGCGCAGCGGCAACCTCTGCCGCGCCAAGCGCCGCGCCATGGGTGGCGCTGGTGCCCTGCTTGTTCGGGGCGCCCTTGCCGATCACTGTGCGGCACGCGACCAGCGATGGGCGCGGATCGGCCTTGGCTTCCTGCAATGCGCGTTCGATATCGGCAAAATCATGCCCGTCGCACTCCGTCACGTGCCATCCGGTCGCGGCATAGCGCGCCTTGATATCCTCGGACGTCGAAAGATCAGTCGCGCCGTCGATGGTGATGCGGTTATCGTCCCACAGCACGTTCAGCCGCCCCAGCCCAAGGTGCCCCGCCAGCCCGATCGCTTCGTGGTTGATGCCTTCCATCAGACAGCCGTCGCCCGCGACCACCCATGTGCGGTGATCGACGAGAGCGTCGCCATAAACGGCGTTAAGGTGGCGCTCGGCCATCGCCATGCCCACCGCCATCGCCACACCCTGTCCCAGCGGCCCGGTGGTGCATTCCACCCCATCCAGAAGGAAATTTTCCGGATGCCCTGCGCATGGGCTACCCAGCGTCCGGAAATTGCGGATGTCATCAATGGTCGGCGCGGCGTAGCCTGACAGGTGAAGCAGGCTGTAAATCAGCATTGATCCATGCCCTGCCGACAGCACGAAACGATCCCGGTCAGCCCAATGCGGCGCAGCCGGATCGAACTTCAGGTGCCCCGTCCACAGCACGGTGGCGACATCGGCCATGCCCATCGGCATTCCGGGGTGGCCTGAATTGGCGGCCTCCACCGCATCCATCGACAAGGCGCGGATGGCATTTGCCATAGGCTGAAGGCGGGCGGCGTCGATGCTCATGAGCGCAAAATTCTCCTGCTGCGGCGCCGCAAGCTGATGCGGCACGGCCCGTTGCCCGCCCGGGGACAAATCTTGCAGCGCAGCGCGATTCGATGCCGGAAGGTGGTCGCCGTGCCATTGCCGAGCCGCCGGGGTAGGTCAACCTTGCGTCGCTATACCGTGATTGCCGCCCGCGCGCGCCAATCGCGCCCACTTATCAACAGCCCCGCCCAAACCTTTGCGTGGCCTTCGCTATCTTGGTAATGTCATTTATATGACCGCCGATCGTATCGCGACCGCTATCACGCGAATAGAGGCTGCAATGCAGCGGATCGACGCCGCGCGCGAAGCGGGGGCGAGATCGGCCGCAACGGCTGGTGCTGGCTCAGCCCGAGTGGTCGAACTGGTCAACAGCCATGAAAAATTGCGTGAACACGTCGCGGAAAGCCTTCGTGAACTTGACGATCTTCTGGGCAAGCTGGAGGAATAGCGCAAGATGAGCACCGTCACGCTCACCATCGGCCCCAAAAACTACACCATCGCCTGCGCGCAAGGTGAGGAAGCGCATATTTCAGCGCTGGGCGCGATTATCGCCGAAAAATATGCACAATTGGGGGCAGCGCGCGCGCCTCTGGAGGCGCAAAATCTGCTGTTTGCCGCGCTGTTCCTTGCCGATGAACTGGCCGAGGTTCGGAAAGGCAATGCCCCCACACCTGCGCCCGCACCCGCGCCTGACCAGCAAGCGATAGACGCCCTGCGCGCGGCGATTGCCCAGCTTGAAGATGATCTTGCCGCCGCGCGCGCTGCTGCGGATGCGGCAGATGCCGACCTGTCCGGAGGCCCTGACGCGTCCGATGCGCTTGCCCAGCAGCTCGAAGCGCTGGCAACCCGCGCCGAGGCCACGGCAAGCACGCTTGAAGCGGCGGCTGCAAGCGCCTAGATACTAATATGGCGGGACTGCCCGGCACGAGCCGATTGAATATCCCTGAGGCTATAAGCAATCCAATGGGAACTGTCCCTGCCCTTGCCTACTGGTTCGTCCGGGAGGTTTGGGCATACGGCGCCCACCTGACGTAAGACGCGTCAGAGGATTTCTAGCGCAAACGACCCATGGTGGTTCCGCCACGTTTTTGTTGCCCTACCGCTTCGCTGCTTGAGGGGTTTTTTTTGTTTTCCGTACGCCATCCGGCGCGCGAAAATCTCGCTCATGCGGCCTTACGGGTCGTTTTCATCACCACTCCGCTCAGGCCGAGCTTGTCGAAGCCCTGCACTTCTGTTTCTACGGAAGCGGGAGGCAAAGCAGCCCTTCGACAAGCTCAGGGTGAACGGAAGTGAAAGACAAATCCGACCTCCGCCGCCAATTGCGCGCCGCACGCCGTGCGCACGTTGCTGCGCAGCCCGACGCGATCCGCGCGTTGTTGTTCCACCGGCCACCTGCTCCGGTTGTTGCGCAAATCGCGCCTGATGCGGTGATCGGCCTATATCATGCCGGGCCGGACGAGGCCCCGGCGCATGGCTATGCCCGGTTCTTCCACGATGCGGGCCACACCATCGCCCTGCCGCACTTCACCGTGCGCGATGCCGCGATGACCTTTCGCCGTCACAGCGACCCTTATGGCGAAAGCGACCTTGCCCCCGGCCCGTTCGGCATGATGCAACCCGCCGCCGATGCCGATACGATCACTCCCGACGTGCTGTTCGTACCGTTGATCGGCTTTACCGCCGCGCTTGATCGGTTGGGCCAAGGCGGCGGGCATTATGATCGCTGGCTGGCGGAACATCCCGGCGCGCAAGCGATTGGGCTGGCATGGGACGCGCAGCTTTGCGAAAGCCTGCCGACCGAGCCGCACGACCGGCGGCTGAATGCGGTGATAACCCCCACCCGAATTTATGGACAAAACTGATGCGCGAAACCCCGACTTGGCGAATTCCGTTTGGCATCATCAGCCTGTTTATCGCGCTGATCATCTACGCCGTGATCATCGCGCGCTATGCGCCGGGGCTGATCGGGCGGTGGAATGGCCTTGCGCAAACGGTGGTCTATGTGGTGCTCGGCCTGATCTGGCTGTTGCCGCTCAGGCGGTTTCTGATCTGGATGGAAACCGGGCGGTGGA
>JAHJSJ010000243.1 GCA_018830415.1 Alphaproteobacteria bacterium
TGGCGAGGGCGCAGGACGCGCGCGATGCGATTGTCGCCCGCTTGCTCGATGAAGCGCGCCAGAATTGGCCCGATCAATGGCGTGACCTACGCCTGCTGCCGTTCCGCTTTGCCAGCTGGGTCGGATATGACATGGACGGGCGCACCGATATTGGCTGGCACACCTCGATCGGGTTCCGGCTGACCGAAAAGGCCGAGCCGCTGGCGCGCTACACCGCAGCACTTGAAGCCATCGACCCGGCGCACCGGCTGCTCGAAACCCTGCGCCCCGCGTCGCGGTTCGCGGCTGAACGCGCCGCCGATTTCGCAGGCGATCTCAGCAGCGAAGCAGCGCTCGCCGCCGCCGCCAACCGGCTGACCACCCACAGCCCCGACAATCTGCTCTCGCTCACGCCGCTGATCACCGCGCTGGAGGCCGAGGCCGATACCGCCACGCAGATCCGCGCCGTAGCCCTGCTGACGCTCGCCGCCGCGATGCGCGCCGATGGGCTGGGGATGGGCTGGATTCATTTCCGCGTGAACGCCAAACAATTGCACAACGCGATCCGCCGCCGGCTGCCCGAAGGCGAAGTGATCGAACTCGCCAGCAAGAGCGCGCTCGCCACCCTGCGCGCGATGGTGGATGAAGCCGCGCCGCTGCGCACCAATTTTGCCGCGCTTGCCACCGAAAGCTCCACCGCGATCCGGCAATTCATCGCGATGGCGCAAATCATCAAACACATCGACGCCGATGCGCCGATCCGGATGCTGGTGGCCGAATGCGAACAGCCCGCCACGGTGCTCGCCGCGCTCTATTTCGCCAAGCTTTTCGGGGTCGAAGACAAGGTCGATGTTTCGCCCCTGTTCGAAACCGAGGCCGCGCTTGAACATGGCGGGCGGTTTCTGGATGCCTTGCTGGCAGAGCCTGCCTATCGCGCTTACGCCAAAGCGCGCGGACGCGTCGCGGTGCAGACCGGGTTTTCCGATGCAGGCCGGTTCGTCGGGCAAATCCCGGCGAGCCTCGCGATTGAACGGTTGCAAGGGCGGCTGGCCGAAGCGATGGCCGCCAATGGCCTTGGCGATGTGGCGGCACTGATTTTCAACACCCACGGCGAGAGCATGGGTCGCGGCGCGCATCCGGCGTCGTTTCAGGACCGGCTCGAATGGCCGCTGTCCCCGTGGGCGCGGCGGCGGTTTGCGCGCGCGGGCATCCGGCTGGAACCCGAGGTCAGCTTTCAGGGCGGCGATGGCTACCTGTTCTTCGCCACGCCCGAACTGGCGCTTGCCACCCTCACCCGCATTGCCGAATTGCGCCCGGCGGAAACCGATCTCGCCGCGCCCGCCGATCCGTTTTACCACCGCACCGACATCAGCCTGGATTTCTATCGTGCGGTGAAGGATCATCAGAGCGATCACCTCGCCAGCCGCACCTATGCGCGCGCGGTTACCGCGTTCGGATTGGGGCTGCTCAATACCACCGGCAGCCGCGTGTCGCGCCGTCAGAGCGATATCAACGCCGACCGCGAGATGAGCCTGCGCCAGATCCGCGCGATCCCGCATAACGCGATCCTCCAGCAGCTGGGCTACCCGGTCAATGTCATCGCCGGGATCGGCAGCGCGGCGGACGCAAACCGCGAAGACATCGCCACGCTGCTGACCGAAAGCGCGCGCGGACGGCAGATCCTGCGGCTGCTGAACGCGGCCAATGCGCTGGGCAGTATCAAGACCGTGGCAGCCTATGGCGAGCTGTTCAATTCGGCCTATTGGGCCAGCCGCACCTATCGCGGGACAGAGGATCATCTGGCTGGCGCGTGTGCCAGCCTCGCCGAATATCTGGTCGCCGATGATCGCACCAGCGTGTTCCGCCGCCTTGCCTCGCACCTCAGGATTGATGCGCTCAAACTCCACCAACTGACCGATCTCATCCCCGATAATGCACCCGATACTGCCGCCGATGCCCCTGGGCGCGAACGCGTGCGCCGCCGCATCGGGGTGTTGCAGGCGCTGCGCCTCGCGCTGCTGCAGCATATGTTCCTGAAGGCGGTGTCTGTCCCCGCCTTCAGCCGTGCGAACGACATCAGCCGCAGCGATGTGATCGAAATGGTCCTGACCTTGCGGGTGGACGAGGCGCTGGCGCAATTGCGGCGCGCGTTCCCGGTGCGGGTGCCGGGGCCGCACGACTTCACGCTTGATGAAGCCAGCGATTACCCCGATGGCGGCGAGGAAGGTTACGGCGCGATTGAACGCGATTTCCTGACCCCGATTGCCCGCGCCCACGCACTATCGCTCAGGATCAGCACGGCGATTGCCAATGAATTCGGGGCGCATGGGTAATCTTCCGCCCTTGGGGGAGGTGGCAGGCGCGAAGCGGCTGACGGAGGGGATTAACCCAATCGCCGTCCCGTGACGCACGTCCCCTCCACCATGCTGCGCATGGTCCCCCTCCCCGGTTCGGGGGGGATTTACCGCGCCGTGCTGCCGCGTGCGATCAGCGATACCGGCACCCGGCGGCGGGCATTATCGCCGTTCTCATCCAGCACCGCTTCGACCAGCGCCGCGCCCGCTTCGGCGGGATCGGGGGCAATCGTGGTCAGCCCCGGACGGGCGAAGCGGCCCGCCAGCAGATCATCGAACCCCATCACCCCCATATCCGCAGGCACCGCCAGATCGGCGGCGGCAAAGGCCTCCATCGCGCCCAGCGCCATCGCATCGCAGGCGGCGAACACCGCATCCACGCCCCCCTGTTCGAAATCGCCCCGCTCGATCAGGCGGCGCGCGGCGCGGCGGCCTTCTTCTTCGCGGCTGGCGGCGTTGACGGTGGGGGCAAGGCACGGCTCCAGCCCGGCGGCGCGCATCGCTTCGGCATAGCCTTCATAGCGTTCGGTGAACTGCACCTGCGGTGTATTCAGCGCGCCGAGGAAGCACGGGCGGCGATAGCCTGCGGCTAGCAGGTGTTCGACCGCCAGCCTGCCCGCCGCGCGGTTGTCTGACCGCACCCAATCCAGCTCGTCAAACGGCGATCCCCAATAGGCGACCCGCCGCCCTTCGCCGTCGAGCGCGCGGAAATGTTCCCATGCGGGGGTGTTGGTGGTGGTGCCGATCACCACCAGACCATCGGCGCGGCCCTGTTCCTGATAGTGGCCGAAAAACGCCTCGGCGCGCGCCTGAAACGACACCAGCGTTTCAAACCCGCGTTCGGACGCGGCGACGCAGACAGAGCCGAGCAGCGCGTAGGCAAACGGGTTGATGCTGGCCGCGCTATCGCCTTCGCGGCAGATGACGACGACGGCGAGCGTCCCGGTCGATCCGCGCCGCAGCCGCGCGGCGCGTTCATCGACGAAGTAACCGAGCGCCTCGGCTGCCTCGACCACCTTGCGCCGGGTCGCCTCGGCAATCGCGGGCGATCCGGATAGCGCGCGACTGACAGTGGGCTGGCTGACCCCGGCCCGCTCCGCCACGTCGAATGATGTTGGCCGTCTGCGTGATGCTCCGCTCATGCTCGCACCTCTACGGCCTGTTGATATCCCTGTGCAAGCGCGCGTGTGCATTCCTATTCTCACTGGAATTGTCGAGCGGCCTCGCGCATGGATTGCGCGGGAGCGTCGAGAGAACGTTCGCAACAGGAGAGAGCAGCGATGGCAATTGCACCAGGCGTGAATCCGGCAGAGGTGTTGGCAAGCGGGGCGGATGATGCGCCGCAGGTCGATGCGCCGGGCCTGAACTATTTCGTGTTTGCGCTGTTCTTCATCTTCGGCGGGATCACCAGCCTGAACGATGTGATCATCCCCAAGCTGAAAGAACTGTTCACGCTGAGCTTTTTTGAAGCCAGCCTGGTGCAGTTCTGGTTCTTCATCGCCTATGCGGTGGTTGGTATTCCCGGCGCGATGCTGGTCAAGAAGCTGGGCTATATGCGCGGCGCGGTGGCCGGATTGGTGACAATGATGGCAGGCTGCCTGCTGTTCATCCCGGCGAGCCAGACCGCGCTGTTCCCGATGTTCCTGTTGGCCTATTTCATCCTCGCCACCGGTGTGGTGCTGGTGCAGATTGTCGCCAATCCGCTGATCAGCGTGCTTGGCCCCGCGAA
>JAHJSJ010000244.1 GCA_018830415.1 Alphaproteobacteria bacterium
GGTGTTTTCGACTGGGTATCAGGCGAACCTTGGCATTATCTCGACGCTGGCGGCCAAGGGCGATTACATCATCCTCGATATCGACAGCCACGCATCGATCTGGGATGGCTGCGCGATGGGCAAGGCCGAAGTCGTACCGTTCAAGCACAACGATATCGAGGCTTTGGAAAAGCGGCTCAAACGCGTGCCCGAAGGCGCGGGCAAGCTGGTCGTGCTCGAAGGCGTCTATTCGATGATGGGCGATGTCGCCCCGCTGAAGGAAATGGTCCGCATCGCCAAGGAAAACGGCGCGATGGTGCTGGTGGATGAAGCGCATTCGATGGGCTTTATCGGGCAGCACGGACGCGGCGTGGCCGAGGAACAGGACGTGATCGACGATGTCGATTTCATCATCGGCACCTTTTCCAAATCGGTCGGCACGGTCGGGGGCTTCTGCGTCTCGAACCACCCGAAGTTTGAAGTGCTGCGGCTGGTGTGCCGCCCATACGTGTTCACCGCCGCGCTGCCGCCTTCAGTAATGGCAAGTTCGGCCACTTCGATCCGCAAGCTGATGCATGGCGGGAACAAGCGCGCGCATCTGTGGGAGAACAGCCGCACGCTGCATCAGGGGCTGCGCGATCTCGGCTTCACGCTCGGCACAGACACGGCGCAAAGCGCGATCATCGCGGTGATCATGCCCGATCTGGAAAAGGGCGCGATGATGTGGGAGGCGCTGTTGAAAGAGGGCCTCTACGTCAACCTCGCCCGCCCGCCCGCAACGCCTGCTGGCATGACCCTGCTGCGCTGTTCGCTATGCGCCGAACATACGGCGGATCAGGTCACGACCATCCTCGGCATGTTCGAGCGTGCTGGCAAGGCGATCGGGATTATTTAACCCATTTGGTTATTTATCTTGACATCGTGACGCTCCTTGGTTAGATAAGGGCGATTATGTACTTTACAAACCCAGCGGCCTGCCCTAGGAAAATGGGGCAAGGAGCGTTGAACCATGTCGGTACTTTCTTCCCCCCACTTCCACGATGAAGCCAAGGCTTTCGATTACCTTGAAAGCATCGTGTGGGCGGGTGGAATTGTCTGCCCGCATTGCGGCGTTGTCGGTGGCCGCGTGTACGACCTGTCAGGCGTTCGCTCGAAGGCCAGCGCCAAGAACCCCGAAGGCAAGGTACGCCACGGTCTCAAGAAGTGTGGCGAGTGCCGCAAGCAGTTTACGGCCAAGGTTGGCACCGTGTTCGAACACGCCCGCCTTCCCCTCACCAAGATGCTGCAAGCCGTTCACCTGATCGTTTCCAGCAAGAAGGGCATCAGCGCCCACCAGCTTAGCCGAGTTCTCGAAGTGCAGTACAAGAGCGCATGGTTCCTCGCTCACCGTATCCGCGAAGCCATGCGTTCGGGTGATCTGGCAACCCCGTTTGGTTCGCGCGGCGGCGCGGTTGAAGTTGACGAAACCTACATCGGCTTCAAGGCCGGTCGCGGCCAGCAGAAGGGCACGGGCCACAAGCGCGCCGTGCTGGCACTGGTTGACCGTGACAGCGGCCAGAGCCGTTGGTTCCATATCGACAACGCCCGCGCAGTGGACATTCACCCGATTGTGCGCACCAACATTGCCCGTGAAGCCCGCCTCATGACGGACGAAGCCAAGATGTACCGCAAGATTGGCCGCGACTTTGCCGAGCATGGCACCACGACCCATGCTGCTTTCCAGTACGTCGATCTGAACGACCGCACCATTCACACCAACACCGTTGAAGGCGCGTTCTCGATTTTCAAGCGCGGTATGCGCGGCGTGTACCAGCATTGTGCCGAGCATCACCTGCACCGCTACCTTGCCGAGTTCGAGTTCCGGTACAACAACCGCATCGCCAACGGCGTTGACGACCGCCAGCGCGCTGTGAACGCGGTGCAGGGCATCGTTGGCAAGCGCCTCACCTACGCAAGGCCTAACGCAGTCGCCTAAGCGAGCGCACCAGCTTTGGCTTCCCGGATTCGCCCCCAAACGGCGCGGACGGTGGAAGTCGAAGCGCCCCAAGAAGGGGGATTCACAAAGAAAAGCGGGGGTGCTATGGACACCCCCGCCAGTTTGGTACGCGAAATTCTTATTGGCTCACATCGAGGCCGCCTTCCCTTGCCGGGGATTGGCGGTCTCTCTCTTTAGCCCCTGCCGACAACGCGAGCGACTGTCGGCATGAGCAGCTCTTCTCCTCGTCATTTTGTCACACATGGTGCGCCTCCTTTCGGCGACCCATATGACAAACCCTTAAACACTCGTCAACAGCCCCTATTGCATTTCTTCCATAAACCCTTCAAACCCTTCGTCAGGAAAAGTTTTTGAAGGAGTGATTCTCATGGCCCGCACAAACAGCCCACCGCACCCAAGTATGTCGCTTCCAAAATCAATCGATGCGGTGAAGAAAATCTTTGATGCAGATCGGCGCAATCCGGTTGATCGGGAGGTCGCCGCAAAACACCTAGGTTACTCGGGAAAGAGCGGGGCCTCAGACAAGGTCCTAGCTGCGTTGGCCCACTTCGGGCTAACCGAAAAAGTAGGTAAGGGTGAGGTCCGAGTAAGCCAACTCGCTATGGACATCATGCACCCAGACCCAACGACTTTAAACAGCAAAGAGCGAGCACTCCTTGAGGCGGGAATGAAGCCTCATTTGTATAAGGAGCTTCGCGCACAGTTCCCCGATCAGGTCTCAGAGGGATCGTTGGAATCCTACCTGCTGCGCATCGGCTTCGTCGATGCAGCCCTATCCCCAGCCAAGAATGCTTATCTCGAAACTCTCCGTTTTTTAGAGCAATCGAAAGTGTTCGAAAGTGGTGGTAATGACGGTGAGACAGGGCCAGATTCCGACCTGCAAGCAAACAATGCAGGTGATGAAGTGCAAACAGAATTGGTAATAGACCGCACGAGCCCCGGACAGGATGCAATTCCGGCGAAACCGCTAGAATCTGGCGAAACGGAGTGGATGCGAAACCCCCTAGGGCGCGGGAAAGCGGTTCGCGTGCTAGTGACGGGACAAATGGGAGGTAAAGAAATCGGGAAGCTGATAAAGCTGCTCGAAGCGCAAAAGGCGATTCTGGACGATGACGACGAAGAAGATTACGACCTCTGACGACAGGCCTCAGATCGACAAGTTCAAAGACGCCGCGCGCGAACTTGAGTGCGACGACGACGAGCAGCGCTTTAGGGATAGGCTTAGGGGTCTCGTGAGGCAAAAGCCCAAAGAAAAAGGGGAGCCGTGAGGCTCCCCTTGACGGACACCCTATCGGGGCCGTTAGTCACTCCCTTGCGGGCGGCGGACACCTCTTGCGAGGGCCGTTGGTACGAATTGAGATAGTACGAGACAAACTAAGATTCAATTTAAATCTGAGTCAGGGAAACGGAAGCACTGGGTCTGGGATACGCGGCAACCACCTATATAGGCGCTCCAGTACCTCGTTAAAGGAGGTCTCTGCGATCCTCAGTACGCCACCTCGAACCTGCTCCAAGCGACTTGGGGACACCGTGTAAATGTGATTGCAAACCACCCAAGATTCTCTACCCCTTTGCACCTGAATGGGTAGCTTGTACCCCCATTCCCCACTAAGCTCCTCTTGGGAGTCGGTTGAGATCGCCAATACAGTACAGGGGCCGCTAAGTGTGTTTTTGTACGAAACAACCAACACGGGGCGCTTCTTCCACATCTCTGGGAGCATAACGTCTTCCCAAAAATCACACCAGTAAATGCCACGGATTTGGGGGGCCGATTTAAGTTTTGGCTCTATTCTGGGGGGCTTATCCATTCCCTTCATATCTTTGAGGGAATTAAATCTGGCAAGCCCCGCCGCCGTGCTTTTACCATGTGCTGCAATCCATTCACAAATACGGCCTGCACTTATGGTAGGAAAGCGATCATTTTAACCCATCTGGTTATTTCCCTTTCCTACAGCGTAACGCTCGGCCTATACCGATAGGCATGATGGGCGAATCGCAAGAGCGACGAAGCGCCCTGAATTAACGCCCTTCTGGCGGTTAGACCGTTGACTTTGCGCCGCTTTGTTCGCGGGTTTGTAAAGTACATAATCGCCTAGATAAGGGCATAGTCGACAAATAGCGATTCGCCAGCGGGCGGCCTTCCGGGTGGAAGCGCCGCCTTTTGCCGTTCGCATAGGGAGATCTGCCCATGGCAAAACGCGGCCCTGCGCGAACCGGCGCCGATGATACCGCACCCCATCAGACCACCGATCGCCACTGGCGCACCCGCTTTATTGATTACCTCGCGATCAGTTCCAACGTCACCCGTTCCGCCGAACATGCCGGCATTGATGTCAGCCGCGCCTATCGCCTGCGCCGCGCGCAGCCCGATTTCGCCCAGCAATGGCAGGTGGCGCTGGCCGAAGGTTACAGCCACCTTGAAATGGAAGTGCTGCGCCGCCTGCGCGAAGGCGACTTCAAGACCGGCGACGGCGAGAAATTCGATTTCGCCAACGCCATCCGCCTGCTCGCCGCGCACCGTGACAGCGCCGCCAACGGGAGGAGCCGCGAACGCGATGTCAGCGCCGAAGAAGTGCGCGCGTCGATCGACAGCAAGATCGAGGAAATCCGGCGGCGCATGATAAAAGCCCGGCCCGGCGAGCCGCCCGCATGATCTCCGAACCGTTTGAATGGATCGCCACAGCCCCGCCCGAAGCACGCCGGAAGCTGGTCAGCCAGCTCAGCCAAAGCGAGAAAAACACGTTCGATTTCGTCTGGCCCTATTCCGCCCGCCCCGAACAACTGCCCCCGCCGGGTGACTGGCGCATCTGGATGACCATGGCCGGGCGCGGGTTTGGCAAGACCCGCGCGGGCGCCGAATGGGTGCGGATGATCGCCGATCGCCACCCCGAAGCGCGGATTGCGCTGGTATCCTCATCACTGGCAGAGGCGCGCGCAGTTATGGTTGAGGGCGAAAGCGGCCTGCTGTCGATCTATCCGCCCGCAGCCCGGCCCCGGTTTGAACCGTCGCGCCGCCGCATCCGCTTCGCCAGCGGGGCGCAGGCGCAGTTATTTTCCGCCGCTGAACCCGAAAGCCTGCGCGGGCCGCAACACAGCCACGCCTGGTGCGATGAAATCGGCAAGTGGCCGCTGGCGCATGAACGCGCCACGCGCTGCTGGGACAATCTGCTGCTGGGCCTCAGGCTGGGGGATGATCCGCGCATCGCGGTCACCACCACCCCGCGCGCGGTGCCGCTGGTGCAGCGCCTAGTCGCACAGATCGACAGCGCGGGCGATGTCGCGATCAGCCGCGGTGCGACCAGCGCCAATGCGGCCAATCTGCCGCAGCGGTTCCTGGATGCGATCGCCAGCGAATTTGGCGGCACCCAGCTTGCCAGACAGGAAATCGACGGCGAGTTGATCGAGGATATCGAAGGCGCATTATGGACCCGCGCGCTGATCGAACAGGCGCGCGAAACCGGCGTTGTTCCCGCAGCGGCGCGGGTGGTGGTGGCGGTTGATCCGCCTGCATCGGCCAGCGGCGATGAATGCGGGATCATTGTGGCGGCGCTGGGTGAGGACGGGATTGCCCGCGTGCTCGCCGATTGTTCGGCCAGCGGCGCGGCGCCTGCCGAATGGGCGCGGCTGGTGGCCGGTGCCGCGCGCGAATGGCACGCCGATCGCGTCGTGGCAGAGGCCAATCAGGGCGGGGCGATGGTCGAAAGCGTGCTGCGCGCCGCCGATCAGGCACTGCCGATCAGACTGGTTCACGCCAGCCGCGGCAAAGTTGCCCGCGCCGAACCGATCGCCGCGCTCTATGCCGCGGGCCGCGTGCGCCACGTAGGAATGTTCGCGCGGCTCGAAGACCAATTGTGCGGGCTTCTGGTCGGCGGAAGCTACGCCGGCCCCGGCCGCAGCCCCGACCGCGCCGACGCGCTGGTGTGGGGATTGAGCGAATTGATGCTGGGGCGGAGCGGGGAGCCGAGGGTCTCAAGGCCATAAAATAGGATTTTTCCTATATTGTCGCTTTTCCAGCTGTTTTAGGAGAACAAATGACGCCCATATCCTCAAGGGCGTTGCGATGTAAGCAAACTTGCTTACATCGCAACGCCCTTGATGTCCACCCGAAAGTAGGCATTTAGGAGTTGTCGGGATCGGCACTAACCTGTCGGTAACTGATGTAGGATATCGTTTTGATGTTGCATAGAGGTGGGAACCGCCACCCCACACACTTCAGGAAACTGGAGTAGAGGCCTTGAGCCGAGAGATCGCGGTTGGCAACGCGCTTGCATCATCGAAAGGGGGGGGCTTGCTCCCCCCTTTTTTCTTCTAGAAAAGAACCTTGAGCGCCCCTTTCAAGCGACGGGAGTCAACATCCTGTTGCTTAATCGTGTAGGCGCTTTTCACATTATATGTTCCATGCACGCTTAATTCCAGCGCGATAGCAACCAGAGCAAATTCCCGCTCCCGTACGGGCAGTTCAATCCTTCTTACTAGGTAAAACCCTCTCGGATTATGGGTATCTTGTCCAGCATATGTTGGCGACCGAAGTATATCGATGATGTTCGCCATAACCACCTGATAATCTTCGGGATGATCGTCGGCAATATGACCATGACAGGCCTTGCTTACCCACACGTCAGCCGTCTCTAACTCTGTGCCCAAAGCCTTGTTGATCAAGTCGGCCGGAAGCGGTCCAACACGGAACGCCTTGCGCTTTGCCTTGAACAGCTTTCGACTCATCAACCCAAATGGCAGTCCCCATCCCTAGATGTCCAGAGTGACCGGGACAGCACTACCAATTTTTTCACTAAATTTGAAAGGCCTGCGATGGCACTCCTCGACACTCTCCTCTCCGCCTTCAAGGGCGGGGAGCACACCCGCGTGCCGCTGGCGCCCGGCATGATGCAGGGGTGGCACCCGGCGTTTGCAGGTGGGCCGGGGCCGCGCAGCTATGATTATGCCCGCGCGATTGGCGAAGGCTTTCTGGCCAATCCGATCGCCCAGCGTTCGGTCAGGATCGTGGCCGAGGCGGTGGGGCAGGCCCCGCTTGCCTGCAATGATCCACGCCTCGCCGCGCTCGTCACCGCCACCAGCGCCGGGCAATCGCTGATCGAAACGCTTGCCGCGCATCTGCTGCTGCATGGCAATGGCTATGTCCAGATCCTCAAGGACGCATCGGGCACCCCGGTGGAACTGTTCGCGCTGCGGCCCGAACGGGTGAAGGTGGTGACCGGACCGGATGGCTGGCCGTGCGGCTATGATTACACGGTCAATAATCGCACGTCGCGCATCGCCGTGGAGGATGAGGATGGCTGGCCGGGGATCATCGCGATCCGGGCGATGCACCCGCTCGATGATCATTGCGGCGCGGGCGCGCTGGAGGCGGCGTGGCAGGCGGTGCTGATCCACAATGCCGCAACCCATTGGAACCGCGCGCTGCTGGAAAATGCGGCGCGGCCTTCCGGCGCGCTGGTCTATGAGCCGGGGGACGGCGCGAGCCTGGCGCATGAACAGTTTGAACGGCTCAAGCGTGAACTGGATATCGCCTTTTCGGGCGCGGCCAATGCGGGGCGTCCGATGCTGCTGGATGGCGGGCTCAAATGGCAGAGCATGGCGCTGACCCCGACCGACATGGATTTCGCGACGCTGAAAAGCGCAGCGGCGCGCGATATTGCGCTGGCGTTCGGGGTGCCGCCGATGCTGCTCGGCCTGCCGGGGGACAACACCTATGCCAATTACCGTGAGGCCAACCGCGCGCTGTGGCGGCTGACGCTGCTGCCGCTGGCGGAGAAATTGTTCGCCGCCCTGCGCGAAGGCCTCACCCCGTGGTTCCCCGATGCCGATCTGGGGATTGATCTCGACCGGGTCACGGCGCTGTCGGAAGACCGCGAGCG
This sequence comes from Alphaproteobacteria bacterium, assembly GCA_018830415.1. GTDB lineage: Bacteria > Pseudomonadota > Alphaproteobacteria > Sphingomonadales > Sphingomonadaceae > Erythrobacter. The sequence continues at coordinate 7,852 of JAHJSJ010000244.1, forward strand.
ATTGTGGTCGCAGGTGTCCGATGCCGATTTCCTGACCCGCGCTGAAAAACGCCAGATGCTGGGCCTGAACCCTGAAACGCAGCCAGAGGAGAATGCCGCATGAGCCGCGCAGATGTGCTTGCCAGCCTGATGGTGCAGGCCCGCAATGACGGGGCCGCGTTGATCACCTTGCGCGCGATTGTCGAAGAGGCCAGCGCGCTCGCCACCGACCGCGTGCTTGAACGGCTGGGGCTGGACGATGCCGGGGCCGAGGGCGATCTGGTTGAACTGCGCGAGCTGTTGCGGGCGTGGCGCGATGCCAAGGCCAGCGCGTGGAAGGCGTTGATGGAATGGATCATTCGCGGTGCGCTGGCGCTGTTGCTGATCGGGATCGCCGTGCGAATTGGCGTGTGGGACCGGCTGTGAACGCGCGGTCCATGCGCTTTGCCGGTTATGCCGCGCTATTCGACATTCCCGATGCCGCGCGCGACACGATCCGGCGCGGGGCGTTTGCCAGGACGCTGGCGAGCCAGAATGCGCCCTTGCCGTTATACTGGCAGCACCGCCCCGATCAGCCGATCGGCGTGATCGAGCAGATGTCAGAGGACGCGCGCGGATTACGGGTGATCGCCCGGATCGACCGGCCCGATAGCCGTGCGGCGATGCTGCTGTCGCACGGCGCGGTGAGCGGCCTCAGCTTCGGCTTCCGTACCCGCGCGGCGCGCCAGTCAGGAC
>JAHJSJ010000025.1 GCA_018830415.1 Alphaproteobacteria bacterium
CCTGCCGATCCTGATCACTCAGCACCTGCCATCCTCGTTCATCCCGGTGTTTGTCCGCCAGGTCGAAACCGCTTGCGGACGCCCGGCTGACATCGCCGAGGACGGGCTGGATATCCGCCCTGGCCGCATCATCATCGCGCCGGGGCATGGCCATATGCTGGTGCGGCGCGGCGGAGAGCGGTTGACCACCCGGCTGTGTTCGAAACCGGTGGCGAGCGGGTGCATGCCCTCGGTCGATCCGATGCTCTCCAGTCTTGCAGAGGCCTGCGATGGTCAGGCGCTTGGCGTAATCCTGTCGGGCATGGGCCGCGACGGGGTGATCGGCGCGCAGGCGCTGGTCGATGCGGGCGGCACTATCTACGCGCAGGATGCCGAAAGCAGCGCGGTGTGGGGGATGCCCGGCGCGGTTGCGCGTGCGGGGCTGGCCAGCCTGATCGCCGCGCCCGAACGGCTTGGCGAAGCGGTGATGGCCCATGCAGCCGCGCCCAGCGCCGCAGTGCTGCGGTAGAGCCAGCCGATGGAAGTCAGCGAAGCCTCACACCAGATCATTGCCGATCTGCTTGCCGCACGCACCGGCCAGCACCTCACCGAAAGCCGCCGCTGGCGGGTCAATTCGGCGCTCGCCGGGATTTTCCGCGAACACGGCATCAGTAATGTCGATCAGCTGGTATGCCTGCTCGCCGCGCCGCGGACGGGGCCGGAAAGCCCCGATCTGTCGCAGGATGTGGTCGAGGCGCTGCTCAACAACGAAACCTATTTCTTCCGCGACAAGCCGACCTTTGACCAGCTGCCAGCGGAAATCCTGCCCGAACTGGCCGAGCGGCGGCGCGATTGCCGCCGTCTGTCGATCTGGTCGGCAGGCTGTTCGACCGGGCAGGAAGCCTATTCGATGGCGATGCTGTTCGTGGATCAGAAAGACCGCTGGGAGGGGTGGAGCATCGACATCCTCGGCACCGATGTTTCGCACCGCGCTGTCAATGCCGCGCGCAGCGGGCTTTACAGCCAGTTCGAAGTGCAGCGCGGGCTGGGCGTCACCCAGATGCTGCGCCATTTCGATGAAACGCCGCGCGGCTGGCAGATTGGCGAAGAGGCGCGGCGGATGGTGCGTTTTCGTCAGCACAATGTGCTTGGCCCCCATCCCGGCCGGATGGCGTTTGATCTGGTGCTGTGCCGCAATGTGCTGCTTTATTTTGATCGCGAGACCCGCGGTGAAGCCTTTGCCCGCCTTGCCGATGCGGTGGTTCCCGACGGCTTTCTGATGCTGGGCGCGGGCGAAACCGTGGTCGGCCAGACCGACCGCTTCGTTCCGTCCGCGCGCCGCGCGAGCTTTTTCGAGCCGCTTTCGCACCGCCAAGTATCAGCCTTGCGCAAAACAGCCTGAGCCGCAGCTTTACCCTTCGTTAGCCGATGTCGTTTAGCACGATTTTCAAAATGGCGGCGCTTAGACCGCGATCCTCGGGAAAGCATCTATCGTGTTCGCTACATCACCCCCCTTGCGACTAACGCCCACCGGGCTGGTGGTGATCCCGCTTGGCGTGATCAGCGGACTGACCGGGCTGATCGTGCTGGCGATCAGTTTCAACGAACGGATCGTGATCGTGTCGCACGGCGCGCTGATCATCTCCGCAATCCTTGTCTATGCGGCGACCATCGTCGTTCTGGGTTGCAGCGGCATCGCCAATATCCGCGCGCTTGAAACGCGGGCGATCACCGATCCGCTGACTCGCCTGCCCAATCGCCATGCGCTGCATGAGGATATCCACGCTGCCTCGCTAGGCGACGAGGAAGTGGCGCTGGCGATGATCGATCTCGACAGTTTCAAGCAGGTCAACGACCATTACGGCCACGCCGTTGGCGATCAGTTGATCGAAAGATGCGCGCAAATGGTCTGCACTGTGTGCGGTGACGAGGCGCGCTGTTACCGGCTGGGCGGCGATGAATTTGCGGTTGTGATGTCGGGCAAGGTCGCCGGCACGATCCTCGAAGGCATTTGCCGCACCTTACTGGAACAGATGGGCACGCCGGTTGAGGTCGGGCACCTCCATATTGCGGTGGGGGCCAGCATCGGCCTTACCCGCAGCACCGCCGCGCAGCGCCTGCCGTCATCGGAAATGCTCCGCCGGGCCGATGTGGCGATGTATATGTCCAAACGCGGCGGCAAGATGCGCACCACCTGGTTCAATGAAGGCTTTGACCGCTGCCGCGAACGCATGCGCGAAATCGAGGACGAGATTCGCATCGGGATCGCGAACGGCGAATTCCACGTCGCCTACCAGCCGCTGGTCAATGCCGAAAGTGGCCGGATCGTCGCGGTGGAGGCGTTGCTGCGCTGGGATCGCGGGGATCGATCACCCCTTGGCCCAAATATATTCATTCCCGTGGCCGAGGAATCCGGGCTGATCAATCCGCTTGGCCAATGGGTGCTGCGTCAGGCAGTGTGCGACGCGATGCGCTGGGGCGAAATATCGCTATCGGTCAATGTTTCAGCTGCGCAACTGCGCAATCCCGAATTTCCGATCAAGCTGGGCGAAGTGCTGGAAGAAACCGGTTTTCCCCCGCGACAGCTTGAACTGGAAGTGACCGAAACCTGCCTGGTGCTCGATCCGGTGGTGGCCGAACGCACGCTTGATGTGATCCGGTCGTTCGGGGTGCAGATCGCGCTGGATGATTTCGGCACCGGCTATGCCTCGATCGGGTTCCTGCGGCGGTTCCGCTTTGAAAAACTGAAACTGGACCGCAGCCTGGTCGAACTCGCCGGGGTGGATGATGCCAGCCGGGCGATGATGCTGTCCTCGATCGCGCTCGCCCGCGCGCTCAATATGGGCGTGACCGCCGAAGGCGTGGAAACCGAGGAACAGGCCAGTCTCGTGCGGCTGGCCGGCTGCGACCAGATCCAGGGCTGGCTGTATTATCGCGCCATGCCCGCAAGCGAGATCGACCGCCTGATCGCGGCTCAGAACGCCAGCGATGACGAACAAGCGGCATGAACGACGTCGCCCGGAACATCGCCGCCGGACCGGCTGGCGGCGCGCCGGATGGCACGATCATGCCGGGGCTGCCCGCAGGCCGACTTCAGCGCTGGTTCAACGCGCTCACCCTGGGCGGCAAGATCACGCTGTTCTTCGGTGCCAACCTCAGCCTTGCACTGGTTGCCGGGCTGTTCGTGGTGGGCGGTTATATCGAACTGGGCGAGCGCGCCGAAATCATCCGCAACACGCATGATCAGGCGCTCAAGGCCGAACGGCTTCTCGCGCAGCTGAGCGAAGGGCGACGCCATGCCGAGATGCTGGTAACTGACAAAACAGGAACCCGCGCCAGCTCGACCCGCGAAGCGCTGCACGCCGCCGAAGCAACAATTGCGGGATTATCGCAAGGCCTGCGCGCTACCAACGTGCAGGCTTATGACCGGCTCGCGCTGATCGGCGAAGGCGTGGCCGACCTCACCCGTCAGGTCGATGCCTTCGACCCTGAAACCGCCAACCCTCAGCAGCGCGAGCGCCAAGCGCTCGAAATCGCGGCGACCAGCGGGGCAGTGCTCGACGCGGGCAAACAAATGACCGAACTGCTCGGCAAGGATGCCGACACAATCGCGGATCAAGGCGCTGCGCTTATCACCGGCCTGCTGTCCGTGTGGATCGCGCTGGCGATTGTGCTGACACTGCTGACCCTGATGGCGCAGCGTTATTTCAGCCGCCACGTCGGCGGGACGCTGAAAGCGATGGCGGCGCAGATGACGATCCTTGCCTCTGGCGGCAAGAACATCGCCGTCAGCGGCCAGCATCGGCAGGACGAAATCGGCGAAATGGCGCGGGCGATGGACGTGTTCCACAGCGCGGCGTTGCAGCTCGAACGGCTCAGCCGCGAACAGGCCGTGCGCGCGCGCGCCGAACGCGATGAACAGACCCGGTTGCAGGTGCAACAGCACGAGGCCCGGCTGGAACGCGAACGGGTGGTGAACGGGCTGACTGACCAGTTCGAACGCACCGTGGGCGAGGTTGTGACCAGCGTGGTTGCGGCCTCCAGCCAGTTGCAATCGACCGCCACGATGATGGCAACAACCGCCGAAGACACCAGCCACCGCACCGGCGAAGTTGCCGCCTCGATCGAGGACGCCAATATTGGCGCGACCGCCGCCGCCGCCGCGAGCGATGAATTCGCCATGTCGATCGGTGAAATCAGCCGTCAGGCCGCCTCCTCGGCCGAACTCGCGCGGGCAGCCGGCGTTTCGGCGCTTCAGGCCGACAGTACCATTGGCGCGCTTTCAGCCTCAGCCCAGCAAGTCGGCCAGATCGTCGAACTAATCCAGTCGATTGCCCAGCGCACCAATCTGCTCGCGCTCAACGCCTCGATCGAGGCCGCGCGCGGCGGCGAGGCCGGTCGCGGCTTTGCGGTGGTCGCCAGCGAGGTCAAGGAGCTTGCCAACCAGACCAGCCGCGCGACCGAAATGGTCGCCGAACAGATCCGCGCGATGCAATCAACCACCGGTGCCAGCGTCAACGCGCTGCGCGATATTGCCCGCCAGATCCAGCAATTGGAAACCACCTCGGTTTCGATCGCCAGCGCGGTCGATCAGCAATCGGTCGCCGGGCATGACCTTGCCCGCAGTATCGACCTTGCCGCGCGCGGAACCGAAAAAGTGGCCGCCCATATCGATGGTGTGCGCGACATGGCGTTTTCGACCGGATCGGCGGCGCAGCAGGTGTTATCCAGCGCCACCAGCCTTGATGCGCAGGCGGCAACCCTGCGCCAGCAGGTGCAGGAATTCCTCAACGCATTATCCGACCATTCCAGATCATCGTGACGCGGCACACCCCGGCGCAGCGCAAAGCGCACTAAATTGCGACGCGCACACCGGCTGAATCAAGCATTTGGAAAGGATTTTCCTTCACAATTGTTTGGTCAAGAGCCCCGGGGAATTACGCAATGAACATGATGAGCCTGCAGGAGCGCAGCGAGGAACAGGCCGTTCCCGACTTTGTGCGTGAACTCAGGGCCGATTTCGGACGCGAAGATGCTGACATCGCAGCCGCAAACGGCGCGCCAAGCGGCAGCGATACCTTGCTCGAACGTTTCTCATGGTTCCGCAATTTGTCGCTGGCGCACAAGGTCAACGCGATCTTCGGAAGCTTCCTTGCGGTCGGCGTGATCATGTCGCTGGTGATCGGCATCGGCCTTGGCGAATTGTGGAACCGCTATCAAAGCGCAGGCCAGGTGCAGCACACGGTAATCGCTGCGAGCGAATTGCAATCGGCGGCGCAGGACATGCGCTATCACTCGCTACGCGCGCTCTACGACCGCAGCGCCCCGCTGGTCGAACAACAGCGCGGCAGCGAAATCGCGGTCGCAGCGCAGGTCGCTGCAATGGAAGCAGCGCTTGCGGGCGATGACACCGAATTGCAGCCGCACATCATCGCCCTGCGCGCCGATCTGGACAATTTCCGCGCCGATTTTGCGCGCGCGCTCGATCAGGTGCGCGGCGGCGCGAACGCCAATGCCGTGGCCGCACAGATCGCCGCACAGACCAGCGAACTGCTCGAATCCTGCGCCCAGTTATCCGCCGATCTGACCGCGCGTGCTGAGGCGCAGGAAGCCGCCGGCATCGCCCATTTCTTCAACATGGTGATGGTTGC
>JAHJSJ010000245.1 GCA_018830415.1 Alphaproteobacteria bacterium
AGAACAAGGCCCTGAAGGTGCTGCGGGCGCGGCTTTACGACCTGGCCCGGGCTGAGCAGGACGAGAAGCTGTCGCGAGAGCGCCGGCAGCAGATCGGCAGCGGCGACCGGAGCGCCAAGATCCGCACATACAACTTCCCCCAGGGCCGGGTCACCGATCACCGCATCGGGCTGACCCTGCACAAGCTGGAAGAGGTGCTCGCCGGACCAGGGTTGGCCGAACTGATCGCCGCGCTGATCGCCGAGGACGAAGGCAAGCGGCTGTCGGCGCTGGCCGAGTGAATACTGTTTACGCTTCAAATCCGTTCGTGCTGAGCTTGTCGAAGCACTGCAATTCTTCTTTGCGCGCGAGACAAAAGTGAAAGTCGGCCCTTCGACAAGCTCAGGGCGAGCGGGGATGTTGACCGTTTCCGAAGCCATCCGCGCCGCTGCCGAACGGCTTGCCGCCGCCAGCGACACCGCGCGGCTTGATGCCGAATTGCTGATGGCCCACGCGCTGGGGGTCAGCCGGTCTCATATGCTGCTGCGGGCGATGCAAAACCCCGCGCCCGCCGGTTTCGCCGCGCTGGTCGATCGCCGGGCGGAGCACGAACCGGTCGCCTATATCACCGGGCTTGCGGAGTTTTACGGGCTGGAACTTACCGTCACCCCCGCCACCCTGGTCCCGCGCGGGGACAGCGAGACGCTGATCGCAGCCGCGCTGGAGGTTGCGAGGGCGGCTGGCCGCGCGCTTGACCTTGGCACCGGATCGGGGGCGCTGCTGCTGGCGCTGCTGGCGAACCGCACAGGCTGGCACGGCGTGGGGCTGGATGCCTCGGCAACGGCGCTGGCGGTTGCTGAGGGCAATGCTGGCACGCTGGGGCTGGCGAATCGCAGCGCGTGGCATCAGCGCGATTGGCACGCCGGGGGGTGGGCGGATGGGCTGGGCACCTTTGACCTCGTCCTGTGCAACCCGCCTTATGTTGAGGCGGATGCGACGCTTGACCGGCAGGTGCGTGATTATGAGCCCGCCAGCGCGCTGTTCGCCGGGCCGCAGGGGCTTGACGACTATCGCGCGCTGATCCCGCAGCTTGGCAAGCTGATTGTGCCGGGCGGGATCGCGATTTTCGAAATCGGCGCAGGCCAGGCCGAGGCGGTCAGCGCCATTGCTGTCGCTTCCGGGTTTGCCGTCGAACTGCGCCGTGATCTTGGCGGACGGCCGCGCGCGCTGATCCTTCGGTAAGCACCCTTCGGTGTGGAAAAGCGCTGTAGGGCTTGGCAAAGTGCTTTTGCATCGCTAATTGGAAAAACAGGCTAGATGATCTGCGAAGGGCGCAAATCGCTGAGCCACGCTCCTAAACTCGCTTGAATCGGCCGTCTGGGCTTGTCCCCGGCCACGGCAGCGCGGAGCGCGCGGCATCTTTTGGCAAGCCAAGATGATGACGCGCTTTGACGAGGGGTCTGTTGACCGCGCGTGCAGGAATTTTTTGCAGCCGGTCGCTGATTAAGGAACAATTTCCTTGAATAACAATAATCGGAATAACCGTCGTCGTGGACGCGGCAACCGCCCTCAGGGTGGCAATGGTAGTCAGCTCAACCGGATTGACAGCCGCGCGCGGGGCAATGCGCCGCAGATGCTCGACAAGTACAAAAAGCTCGCGCAGGATGCCCACCACAATGGCGACCGGGTGCAGATGGAATATTATCTGCAATTTGCCGACCACTATTTCCGCGTGATCGCCGATAACAAGGCGCGTCAGGATGAAGTGCGCGGTGGACGCCGCCCGGATGAGCGTGAAGCCGCTGAAGAATACAGCGATGATGATTTCGATTTCGATCGGGGCCGCCGCAACGATCGCCCGTCGCATGATCGCCAGAACGATGACAGCAGGCAGCCGCGCGCCGATGCCGAAGATGGCGAATCGGGGCAGGAAGGCGAAAGCTTCGCGTCCGATGATCGTGATGATGGCCGCAGCGAATCGCAGCCGCGCCAGCAGAATGCGCGCCGCCAGCCGCGCAAACCGCGTGATGATGCCCGCAGCGAACGGCCTGAGCGTAACGACCGCCCGGAACGTGCCGCGCGCGCCGAACGCAGCGAACCACGCGCCGAAAAACCCGCCGAAAAGCGTGCTGAAAAGCCCGCCCCTCGTGCCCGCAAGCCGCGCCCGACGGTCGATGCTGATCGCGGGAGCATTGATTCCTCGATCCTCCCGCCGTCGATCCGCAGTGAGGATTCGGGCAATGGTTCTGGCGATGGCGACGGCACGCTCGAAGCGGTCGGCTGATTGATCGCGGGTGCGGTTCGTCCCCGTGGCGGAAACCCGGACAATGGATGCGCGGATTTCCGCAATCCCGACGCTGATCCAGCGTCGCCCCGCGCTTGCCGCGATTGTGCTGGGGTTGATCGCGGCCTGCGCTTACCCGCCGCTGCACCTGTGGCCGCTGGGCCTTGCCGCGCTGGCGGGGTTCGTGTGGCTGATTTACACCGCCCCCACCAAGCGCGCGGCGCTGTGGCTGGGCTGGTGTTTCGGTTGGGCGCACCTGACGCTCGCCAATAACTGGATCGCCACCGCCTTCACCCATCAGGCCAAGATGCCCGAGGCATTGGGCTGGGTCGCGGTGCCGCTTGTGGGCATTTACCTAGCGATCTATCCCGCCTTGGCCGCGCTGGCGGCGCATCTGCTGGCCCGGCGCGCGCCGTTGCCTGCCTTTGCGCTGGTGCTGGCAGGCGCATGGGTGCTGGCCGAATGGGCGCGGGGGACGTTCTTCACCGGCTATCCGTGGCCGCCGGTCGGACTGATGCTGCTCGGCGGGTGGAAAGCGCAGGGGCTGGCGGCGGTGCTGCCGTGGATGGGCACCTATGCGCTGTCCGGGTTTGCTGTCGTGCTGGCTGGCCTGCTGCTGTGGGCGCTGATTGCGCGCCGCTGGGTCGCGGCAGGCGCGGGCGCTGTGGTTGTTGCAGCGTCGATGCACTTTCCGGCGATCGAGGTTATGTCGCCGAACAAAGGCCTGAATTACACCCTCGTGCAACCGCTGCTCAAGCAGTCCGAAATCAACGATGCGAGCAAGTTCGAGGAACAATTCGTCCGCCTCGCAGACCTTACCATGCCGGGGCGCGAGCAGTCGCGGATTGTGCTGTGGCCCGAAAGCGCGATCCCCGATTACCTTGAGGATGGCTATCCCGAACGGTACTATTTCCAAACCACCGCCGGGGCCGACCCGGAGTTTGCGCGGCGGAGAATCGGTGCGGTGATCGGGCCGCAATCGACGCTGCTGACGGGCGTCGTCAATCTCGACATCGCGGCGCGCAAGGATGGCAGTTTGGGGGCGGTCAGCGCGCGCAATTCGGTGATCGCGCTCAATGGTGACGGCGACATCGCGCACCACTATGCCAAGGCGCATCTGGTGCCGTTTGGTGAATATCTGCCGCTACGCACCTTGCTCGAACCGCTGGGCCTGTCGCGGCTGGTGGCGGGCAGCATTGATTATGCGCCGGGGCTGGGGCCGCGCACGCTCGATCTGGGCGAGCACGGCAAGGCGGGCATCCAGATCTGCTATGAAATCGTGTTTTCGGGCGCGGTGGTGGATGCTGACAACCGGCCCGATTATATCTTCAATCCCTCGAACGACGGCTGGTTCGGAACTTGGGGCCCGCCGCAGCATCTGGCGCAGGCGCGGATGCGCGCGTTGGAGGAAGGGCTGCCGGTGCTGCGTTCCACCACCACCGGGATCAGCGCGGTGATCGACGCCAATGGCATCGTGCGCGGTGCCATCGGACGGGGCAAGGCGGATAAGCTCGAAGGCATCGTCCCCGCCGCCTTTCCGCCGACGCTGTTCGCGCGCGCCGGGCACTGGCTGACGCTGGGCTGGGCG